>JBDSQP010000486.1:0-9545 GCA_039929755.1 Aeromicrobium sp.
ACATCCTTCGAGATGTATTGACCCGCGCACAGGATCTCCTCTAGGAGCCTCATGAACGCCTCACCGGTTAACGCCACGCCCACACCCCTCGACGACGTCTCCAAGGCGATCATCGAGCAACTGCAGCACGACGGACGACGGTCGTATGCCGCCATCGGCAAGGAGGTCGGCCTCTCCGAAGCGGCAGTCCGCCAACGGGTCCAGAAGTTGACAGACGCCGGCGTCATGCAGATCGTGGCCGTGACCGATCCGCTCCAACTCGGTTTTGCGCGCCAGGCGATGGTCGGAGTCAAGGTGTCCGGCGATATACGCAAGGTCGCCGACGTCATGTCCGAAATCGACGAGATCGACTATGTCGTGATCACAACCGGTCGGTTCGACATACTCGCCGAGATCGTGTGCGAGAGCGATGACCGTTTGCTCGACATCATCGGCGACCGAATCTCCTCGATCGCCAACGTCACCGCAACCGAGACCTTCGTCTACCTCAAGCTTGCGAAACAGACCTATTCGTGGGGCGTCAGGTAATCGCTTCGCCGGCCGTGAGAGCCGCGAAGATGTCTTCGAATTGGTCGACCATCAGCGCTTCGTAGCCCAGTTCGTCCTGCTCCGGCGACGGTGCGGGGTCCGTCTTGCCGGCGCTGAGGACGGTCGACCAGGGATAGTCGTGATCTCCGGAATGAACAACAGGGGGATCGCCTTCAATGCGCAACGTCGTGGCCTCAGCATCCGGTATGGCACCGAGCCGCGCGCACGCCAACACGGCCACGACTTCGTACGAACCGCGCAGGTCAAGGGCAACATGGCTGCCTTCCTCGACGCCGACCTGAGCCAGCCCGCCTGCGAAAGCCGCGACCTGAGCGAGGAGTTGGGCATAGGTCAGTGTGACCGTCTCGTCATCGAACGCAAGATGGTCCGCCATTCCATGAACCACATGGTGGTCGAGGGCGCGGAAGACAAGGCTGGTCATCAGCGTCCGGAGAAGCGAGGGCTGCGCTTCTCGCTACGTGCCAGAGCGGCCTCGCGTACGTCTTCGCTGGCCCAGCAGGCCGCGAAGCTCGCATCGATTTCCGCTTCGTTGCCGCCGTTGAGGATGAGTTTGTTGTGGGCAAGGGTCAGCGGTGCCAGTTCGGCAATCTCGTGCGCCCAGGCGATCGCGTCGCCGAGGGCTCCCGACCGATCGGCCAAGCCGACCGCCAACGCCTGCTCGCAGTCGAATGTCTCGGCCGCAAGCATCAGTCGCCGCGCCGAACAATGTCCGGCGAGGTCTGCCAGCGTGCGGATGGTCCACGCATCGACCGCCATGCCGTTCTTTGCAGTGGGGATCGCGAATTGGGCGGTCTCGTCGGCTACCCGCAGGTCGCAGGCAATCGCCAGCTGGGTGCCCGCGCCAATGGCCGGCCCGTTGACGGCGGCAATCAGCGGAACAGGCACCTCGGAGAGACGGTGAAGCATGCCGTAGAGGGCGCCAAGGAACTCATCGCCGTAGACGCCACCCAGATCGGCCCCGGAGCAGAACGAGGTGCCCTTACCGGTGATCACGATGGCACGGGCTCCCCCGACAACCGCTTCGTCGACGGCAGCATGAATGGCTTTGCACTGCTCGAGGTTGAGCGCATTGCGACGCTCCTCGCGCTGCAGCTCGAGCAAAACGACGTTGCCGTCTTTGGTCACACCGATCATGATTCTCCTTCGCCAGTCACCGGCCTGCGTTCGGCCACCTATATCTTCGTCTGTCAGGCTTTGGCGCAGGTCAGCGGCCTCGGTATAACCTTTGAGTAACTTCGTCGTTGACTGACACATGGAACTGTCGCGTCGCGCCCTCATCCAATCCAGCGTCGTCATCGGTGGAGCCGCCGTATTGACCGACCTGTCCCTCTCTTCAGCAGCCTGGGCAGTGGGGGGTCCGATAGCCCCGCAGAACACCACACTCGCGGCGACTCTCGTACGCGGCACGCCGGGAACCGGTGGGTACGCGCCCGTCGTCGAACAGTCCGGCGAGCCACACGTCGTCCGCACGGACCTCGGCATCCCTGCCGGTGCGACCCGGGAAGCGAACCGCACACCTGTTCTCGCGTTCGCGCACATGACCGACGTCCACCTCATCGACGAGCAGTCACCGATGCGCGTCGAGTATGTCGACCGTTTCGAGGACAAGTACTCGGGCAGCGAACCCACGCTCAACCTGCTGCAATCGAGCTATCGGGCCCACGAGATGTTGACCTTGCAGATCGCAGAAGCCATGGTCCGCGCGATAAACAAGGTCGGCCACGGACCCGTCACTGGTAACAAACTCGCCTTCAGCATTCAGACCGGCGACAACGCAGACAACTGTCAGTTCAACGAATTTCGCTGGAACATCGACCTGCTTGACGGCGGCAAAACCGTCCGGCCCGACTCTGGCAGCACGGCCAAGTACGAAGGCGTGGCCGATTACAAGATCAACGACGTCCACTACTGGCATCCAGACGTTCCGGCGGCCGGCAAGACGACAGATCTCTACAAGTCGGTGTTCGGCTTCCCGCACGTCACCGGATTGCTCGATGCCGCTCGCCAGCCGTTCAAGGCCGAAGGCCTCAAAATGCCCTGGTACACCGCGTTCGGAAACCACGACGGGCTGGTGCAAGGCAACTTCCCGCACACGCTGCCGCTCAGTCTCATTGCGACCAGCCGACTGAAGGCCACCGCACTTCCTCCTGGAGTCTCCCAGGCCGACGTCATCAAGGCATTCGACACTGCGGACGCAAAGAGTCTTGCCGCCGCAACCGGAACCTCGGCCCCGGCCCGACTCGTCACTCCGGATGCCAATCGTCGCTCAATCAAGCGCGCTGCGGTCGTCGCCGAACACTTCAACACTACGGGTTTGCCGGTCGGGCACGGCTTCACCGCAAAGAACAAAAAGGACGGCACCGCCTACTACTACTTCGACAACGACAATGTGCGGTGCATCGTCATGGATACGGTCAACCCGAACGGGTATGCCGACGGTTCGCTCGACACGAACCAGATGACCTGGCTGACCGCCCTCCTGGCTGCGTCGAAGGACAAATACGTACTCATCTTCAGCCACCACACTTCCGGCACGATGGACAATCCCTTCGTCGCAACCGGCGGCGACACCTCGATCCGTGTGATGGGCGCGGCAGTGGTTTCCCTATTGCTTGCCAACTCGAACGTCATTGCCTGGATCAACGGCCACACTCACAAGAACCAGATTTGGGCTCACAAGGCGGCCAGCGGCACCGGCGGTTTCTGGGAGATCAACACCGCGTCCCACGTGGACTTCCCGCAACAGTCGCGGCTCATCGAACTTATCGACAACGCCGACGGGACACTCTCGATCTTTGCGACCATGATCGACCACGCGGGACCTGCGGCCTACGGCGGCGTACTCAACAACCCCGTAGCGCTCGCCGGCCTCGCCCGCGAATTGGCGGCCAACGATCCTCAGCAACGCGCCAGCGCCCAAGAAGGCGTCGTAGCCGACCGCAACGTCGAACTCCTGTGCGCGAAGCCCGCGCTGGTCTAGTTGACTTAGTCGGCCCTCGACAGCTCCGCGTAGAGGTTCTCCAGCGTTTGTGCCACACCGTCGTCGTCATTGGCGGGGCATACGAATTGGGCGGCCTTGAGCACATCGGTATGAGCGTTGCTGACTGCGAAACCGGTGCCGGCCCATTCGAGCATCGGCAGATCGTTCGGCATGTCACCGAAGGCCCAGACGTCGTTGGGACCGAGACCGCGCTCGGCACACCAACGCTCGAGCCCGGCCGCCTTGGTGACTCCCGGCGCTGTTATCTCGGCGAGGCCTGAGGCACCGGAGTAGCCAAGTTCGGCGCGCCCGTCGAGGACAGTCAGCACACTTTTCAGGAAGGCGTCCGACGCCAGGGTCTCGCAACGACCGAGGAGTTTGCCGACCGGAGACGACGCGAGCGAGTTGAGGCTGCCCACGGAATGTACGTCGGGCTGCTCGCTGCGATAGACGAAGGTGTCTTCGCGGCCCAGCCCGTCGGCACGCTCCACCGCGAAGGCGATATCGGGCACAACTCTGCGAAGCTCTGAGACTAGCTCGCGAAGCAAGGAGTCCTCGATCGGGTATTGCTCGGTGACAGTCCGGGTCGTGACGTCATAGACGAAGGCTCCGTTGCCACACAGGGCAATGCCATGCGAACCCACAGCATCCGCGAGGTCGTCGAGCCAACGCGGCGGCCTGGCCGTCACGAATACGGTTTCGATGCCCATCGCTTCGACCGCAGCGATAGCCGAGCGAGTGCGATCAGAGAGCGAGCCGTCGCTGCGAAGCAAGGTGCCGTCCAGGTCGGTCGCGACGACTCGCGGATGGGCGATCACGTGTCGATTGCGGCCAACTGGCCGCAGGCGCCGTCGATGTCACTTCCGCGCGTGTCCCGAACGGTCGTCGGTATGCCCTTGGCGATCAACCGGCGGACGAACTCGTGCTCGTCCTCGGGACGGGAAGCCGTCCACTTGGATCCGGGCGTCGGGTTGAGCGGAATGAGGTTGACATGCACCCAGCCCCAGTCGCCATACGATCGAAGGACGTCTCCGAGTGCATCGGCGCGCCAAGCCTGATCGTTGATGTCCTTGATCATGGCGTACTCGATCGAGACGCGGCGCTTGGTTTTGCGGGCATACTCCCAGGCCGCCTCGACGGCCTCATGAACCGACCAACGTGTGTTGATCGGGACGAGCTCGTTGCGCAACTCATCGTCGGGCGCATGGAGGGACAACGCGAGGGTGACGGGGATGCCCTCCTCGGTCAACTGGTTCATGCGGGGCACGAGGCCGACGGTGCTGACTGTGATGTTGCGGGCGGACATGCCCAGGCCGTCGGGCGAAGGGTCGACCATGCGGCGAACGGCACCGATGACGGCCTTGTAGTTGGCCATCGGTTCACCCATGCCCATGAATACGACATTGGAAAGCCGACCGGGGCCTCCGGGGATCTCGCCACGAGCCATCGCGCGAGCACCGTCTACAACCTGATCGATGATCTCGGCAGTGGACATGTTTCGCTGGAGACCGCCCTGGCCGGTCGCGCAGAACGGACACGCCATACCGCAGCCTGCCTGGCTGGAGACACAGATCGTCGCACGTTCGGGGTAGCGCATGAGGACGGACTCGACGAGGGCGCCGTCGAACAGGCGCCACAGGGTCTTGCGAGTCGTGCCCTTGTCTGCCTCAAGGACGCGAACCGGGTTGAGAAGCGTGGGCAGGAGTTCGGCGACGATACGGTCACGGCTCGCGGCCGGAAGGTCGGTCATCTCCGCCGGATCGTTGACCAGGCGGGAGAAGTAGTGGGTCGCCACCTGCTTGACGCGATAGGCGGGCTCACCGAGGGCCTTGGCAACGTCGGCACGTTCGTCGGCGGTCAGATCGGCAAGGTGGCGCGGGGGTTTCTTGCGACCCTTGGGCTGCTCGAAGACAAGCGGCAGCGTCTTGATCGGGTCACTCACCAACCCATTGTTTCATGCACGTGGAACGAGGTTCGCCACGAACTGCAATTTGTCGATCACGGGCTGGGCGATCACAAAGGGATAGAGGTCGCCCTTGCCCATACTGCGATTGATCTGATTGAGCGCGATGCTCAACGGAATCCAGACCTTGGAGACAACATCGGCGAAGGAATCGAGGTCGAGGACCTCATTGACTGGTTCGAGCCCATACGCGGACGCTGTGTGCAGCGTGTCGCAAATATGGAGGAAGTGAGCGAAGGTCTCTGCGAAGTCCTCCCACGGATGCATCGCCGCGTACTTGCTGATCGACGTACGCTTCCAGGCCTTTGGCGGTCCGTCCCGGTAGTAGGTCGCCGCCGCTTCCTGATAGTCGAGGCGCTCGTCGCCGAACAATTCACGGAAATGGGCAAGTCTGTCGCCCTGCACCAGTAGCGCCCAGTAGTAGTGACCGATCTCATGGCGAAAATGTCCCAGCATCGTCCGATACGGCTCGTCCATGTCGATCCGCAGCTGCTCACGGTGCAGATCGTTGCTTTCGGCGAGGTCAAGGGTGATGACCCCGTTGTGATGGCCCGTCGTCACCTTTTCCTTTGCACTGGAAAGGAGATCGAAGGCGAGACCTGTCTTCGGCTCGGCCGACCTGGGGATGATGGGCAGCCCGAGTTCATCCAGTTCGGTGATGAGACGGCGTTTGGCTTCCTCGGCCGTATGGAAGCCCGCGAGTCCCTGGACATCCGCATCGGCAGGGCGAGTTCGGGTCAGATGGCAACTGAAGCAGAGGTGATCCGTGGTGTCGGTCAGCCAGGTGCAACCCGACAGGTTCAGGTTGGCGCACACTCGCCAGCGATGGCCATCGGCATCGGTGTACGAGCCGTCCTTCTGGACTGGGACGATCCGGTGTTCGGTGCGAAGGAACCCGAGGTTGCTGCCGCACGAAACACAGACCGAGTTCTCGAAATAAAGCGGTGCATTGCATACGTCGCAGGCGAAAGATTTCACCGGTGCAGTGTTTCAGGGTGACGCCGATAGGCCAAGCGGTTCGACGTCAACCATGACCTTCAGGGTCGATTTCTTCGCTTCGCTGAAGATCACGCCCTTGACCGGCGGCACGTCCCTGTAGTCGCGACCCCAGGCGACTGTGATGTAGCGGTCGTCGGCCCACTGGTCATTGGTCGGATCGATCGCAAGCCAACCCCCGTTGGGGATCCAGCATGCGGCCCAAGCGTGGCTCGCGTCCGCGCCAACCATCCGTTCCTTGCCCGGGGGCGGGCTCGTCGACAGGTAGCCGCTCACGTAGCGGCCGGCAAGCCCGTGGCTCCGCAGGCACGCGAGGGTGAGGTGTGCGAAGTCCTGGCAGACGCCGGCCCGGTTGGCCAGGACCTCGGCAACCGTCGTCTTGACTGTCGTAGCTCCCTGCTCATAGGTGAAGTCCCGAAAGATGCGGTGCATGAGGTCGGTCGCCGCCTCGGCTATCGGACGACGGGGGGTCAAGGATTCGGCGGCGTAGGCGAAGACATCGGCAGAGGTCTTGACAAGCGTGGAGTTCAGTTGGAAGTCCTGGGCCTGCCAGGCATCGACGACATCAGGTCGCTCCGCCGGGCGGGCCTCCTCCCATGGCACAGCAAGGCGGTCGGTGTCGTAGATAGGGACGGCGACATCGACCTCGCTCGATCCGCACACGGCTAGCCGGTCGTGGGGCTCGGTGACCTGAAAGTATGTGACCGCATTTCCGTAGTAGTCCAGATCGCGGGAACTGTCGGCCGGAACCGGCTCGATCGTGACCGTCGAGTCGCGAACCTCCTGCCACGGCAGCGGCCGGGGTCGAAGATAGGCGAGCCCAAAACTGTTTGTCACCACATCGTCGTAGTCGTACTCGGTTCGGTGATTGATGCGATATCTCACGCCCCCACCACCCAATGAATCGTTCGCTGACGCTCGCTCACGGGCCCACCACCATGAACGGCCCATAGGCGCGCGGTGGCGACAATGGCGCAAAGTGATGATCGGTCACAGCGAGCGAGAATTCGGCGAGGCGCTGACCCATTCCGGCGAGGAATTCATCCAGGTGGGGCCGGTGCTCGCCCGCCACCGCCGTCAGCCCGGGCAGATCGGATTGTTCGAGCTCTGTGATGAGGTCGTCCAACATCCGTTCGGGCCGTGTCGAGCCATTGGCGCCGGGCAGGGCGGCGAGCGCTCTCTTGATCCGCTGCAGCTGGAATTCGAGCGAACGGGGGTTGTCGGGATCGATCAGGACGAGGTCGAGGACATTGCGCGTACGGGCGGCGCCGCGATAGCGACGTTGGTAGGTTACGCGGCTCTCGGTGGCGGCCAGCACGGCCGAGCCCACCTGGCGATCGATATCGATGCCACGACGAATGGTGACTGTCGCGCGCAACAGGTAAACCAGTTGCAGTGAGCGTTCGATGGCCCGACCGATTTCCAACAGATGCCAGCCGGGGTCGCGCATCATGTTGGAGGTCACCCCGACCATCGCCAGCAGGCTCTGGAGCATCTGATTGCTGGTCGCCTCGATCTGGTGGCTGTATGGATTGTTCTCCAGCGCGGCGCGGGCCCGGTCCAGGTCGCCGAACACCATCCATATGTCCGAGGACAACTGATCGCGTACTCCGCGGGCACCAAGGGTCAGTGCGCCGATCGATTGGGCGACGCTGCCGATCCTGTGCTCGTCGAGCAGCAGCGCACGGAACTCTTCGGCCGGATCATTGGCATCTTCCGGGGAGGGGCTGAGTCGTCCGAGCGTCGAAAGCAGGACGCGAAGGCATCCGGCGCCGGCAGATTGTGGCCGCGACCGGAAGTCCTCCGCAACCGCATGGGTCGCGATCAGCAGGCGCAAGGTGTCCTCGGCCCGCTCGGCGTATCGGCCGATCCAGAACAGGTCCTCCAAGACGCGGGGCACGAGCGCGGCGCTCGGACGGAGTCCGGCAAACGGCAAGTCGTCGGCGAACAGCTGGTCCGGGTCATCCGCGCGCTCCTTGAGGACCCAGACGTCCTTGCTCATCGAGAGCCGGGTGTCATCGACGATGTTCGCGAGACCGCCGACGAGGGGACGGTATGTGGATCCCTGTCGCACCGAGAACGAGCGCATGACGACCGGCCGAGGCTCGAACTGGTTGCCCACCAGGGCCGGCATCTGCGAAAAGGCGAGCACTGCCTGACCCACAAATCGATGCGGCTCAGCCAGAATCCGACCCTTGAGAATTTCGCGCTCGGCAATCGAAAGAATCGACCCATGGTGCGTGGACTGACGATCGATCGAACGGATGACAAGAGTGTCGAGATTGGCAAGAACGTGGGATCGGGAGCTGGGATCGCCACACCAATATGTCTCCGTCGACGGCAGCCTCAGGGGCTCACCGAGCAGGGCCTCGCTGATCGCCGGAAGGAACGGCAACAGGCCGGCATTTTCGAGTACGCCGGAGCCGAGTCCATTGACAACGCGTACCGTGCCGCGGCGGACGGCCTCGGCAAGACCGACGACACCCAGTTGGGAATCGGGTCGCAATTCGAGCGGATCGGACCAGTCGGCGTCGACACGCCGCAGGATGACGTCGACCCGCTCGAGCCGGCCAAGAACGCGCATCCATACGGCGCCCTCGCGGATTGTCAGGTCGCTGCCCTGGACAAGTGGGAATCCCAGACTGGATGCGACATAGGCCTGATCGAACGCGGTCTCTGAATGCGTTCCCGGAGTCAGCACCACAACCCGCGGTTCGTACGAGGTGTCGGGGGCGGCATCAAGCAGGGCCGCACGCAAGGTCTGAAAGAAGGGCGCGAGCCGATGGAGCCCGGCATCCCGATACATCTCGGGAAGGACACGAGACACGATGCGGCGGTTCTCCATGGCATAACCAATGCCCGACGGTGCTTGCGCCCGGTCCGAGAGTGCCTCCCAATCGCCGTTGGCATTGCGGCCAAGATCGGTCGCGCTCACGAGGAGCGGCCGTGGATCGTCGGTCGACTGACGCGCGGCGGTTCGCAGGTATCCCGGGTGCGAGAACACGATCGAGGGCGGCAAGACGCCTCGCGACAGCAGCTTCTGGGCTCCATACAGGT
>JBDSQP010000487.1:0-4657 GCA_039929755.1 Aeromicrobium sp.
CATGGTCGGCAACCGGACCCGCGTCAAGGTCGTCAAGAACAAGCTCGCACCGCCCTTCAAGCAGGCAGAGTTCGACATCATGTACGGCCTGGGCATCAGCCGCGAAGGCAGCCTGATCGATGTCGGTGTTGATACGGGACTCGTCCGCAAGGCAGGCGCCTGGTACACCTACGAAGGCGATCAGCTGGGTCAGGGCAAGGAAAATTCGAGGGCGTTCCTCAAGGACAACCCCGACCTGGCCAATGAACTGGAAAAGCGGATCTTTGAGCACATGGGCATCGGAGCCCAAGTCGATCAACCGCTCGAGGCGCTTGTGCCGATCGAAGGGGACGACATTACAGATGTGATCCCCAACGACATCGACTTCTGACCTGCACGGGCTAAGCGATGAAGGTCCCCATTGAAGAGATGAGCCTTGTGGAAGCGTCGAGCTTCGCCAAGGAGATTCTCGTCCGCAAGCTCAGTGAGCGTGCACACAGCCGAGCTGACCTCGCTCAGGCACTTGCCAAGAAGCATGTGCCTGAGGACGTAGCCGAGGCGATGCTCGAAAAGTTCGAGAGCGCCGGCCTGATCAACGACGAAGAGTTTGCGCGTTCCTGGGTGCAGTCCCGCTCACGCAGCAAGGGACTGGCCCACAAGGTGCTGGCGATGGAGCTTCGCCGCAAGGGCGTCGACGACGAGATCTCGCGCGAAGTCCTCTCCGAGCTCGATCCCGAGGCCGAGAGACAGGCCGCCCATCAGTTGGTTCAGCGCAAGCTGCGCACGATGGGTGGCCTCGACCAACAGGTCCAGATCCGCCGGCTCGTCGGCTTGTTGGCGCGCAAGGGCTATTCGCCGCAGGTGGCCTTCGACGTCGTACGCCAAGAGCTCAACGCCGAGACGCAGCCCTTGGAGAGTATGTAGGCGCAGATCGGTTTTGGGTCGGTTTTGGGCAGGCTAGTATCTCCGCATGTCGATCGCATTCCGCCCGATGGCGTTGACGGATCTAGCCAATCTTGTTCGGTGGATGGCTGCAGATCATGCGCAGCCGTGGTTCGAGGGCGAACCACGGACCGTTGAGGACGCTGAGAAGCGTTTCGGGTCCTATGTCGATCGCTCGGACCGATCCATTCGCATGTGGGTGGTTGCTCTCGACGGGCGCGACATCGGCTACATCCAGGACTATCGGGTTGATCACGACGACGACTACGCGGTGCGCGTTCAAGACCCCACAGCGGCGGCGTTCGACTACCTGATCGGCGAGCCCGATCTCATCGATCAGGGCATTGGCACCGAGATGATCCGTCAGTTCTGTTCAGAGATCCTCGTCAACCTCTATCCGGACTCGCCACGGTTCCTGGCCACGCCGGATGCGCGCAATGCACGCTCGATCAGAACGCTGGAAAAGCTGGGATTCACTCAGGGCCTATGGATCACCCACAACGATGCACCGAATCCCGAAATCGTGTGCACCGCGGGCCGCGAACTGTTCGAGTTCTAGTTGGCGTTCGAGTTGTGGTCGGGAGAGATTGGCAGCACCTTGTGCCACGACTGTGTCGTGTACTTCGGTTCGAACCCCATGGCCAAATAGAGTCCGTCGGCGCCGGTTGAAGAATCGATGTCCACCTCGAGGGTGACGCGATTGCGCCCGCGAGCCGCGGCGTCGGCAATGACGGCCCGCAGCAGGGCCTTGGCGATGCCGTGCCCCCGCGAGGACTGCAGGACCCCGAGGTAGGACACGTACGTCCCGTCGGGGGCGTCCCCATCGCCCTCGGAGACGGTACCGACGAGTGTTCCGGCGGGAAGCATCTCGGCGATCGCCGGGTCTTCGGCGCCCTCATCGGCTATTTCCGCAATCCACCAGTGATCCCAACGGTGGCCCGGATCGGAGCGGAGCCGAAAGATGAACTCGTCGAACGTCTCGCGATGAGAATTGAAGTGATCGGCGAAAGACGCCTCGAGTAGGTCGTGGACGATTCTCAGGTCGAGTTCGGGAGGCATACCATCGGGTCCCCGCTTGACCTGTCGTACGAAGACTTCGTCGCGGGGGTCGGGAAGGGCGCCTTCCTCAGCTTCTTCGGGGATGACAGGTCGGGCCATCTGCCACCAGGAACGCACGTGGTCGAGGCCCGCATTGCGGGCCCAGCGTTGCTGACGCTCGTCCGCGGCGAACGCGCCGGAGTCGAGCTGGTTCTCCTCCAGGCCCCGTTCGCGTCCGATGTGAATGGTCGCCTGTTCGGTCCAGTTATAGAGCGACGCAGCGAGCAGATCGGCCGTTGGATCATCGAGTTCGGGATCGACATAGACCGAGCCGAGCACACGGCCGGCGGCGCGGTCGTGGACGTTCGCCCAACCGCGGATTGAGTCACCGGCATCTCGGATAACGATGTTGGCGCACGCTTCTTCATTCTTACCCGAAACATCGGCCGCAACGGACTCTGCTGATGCCCCTGAACTGCCGTTCGCGGCTGTTTCGTGGCTGTGGAGAAGCCGGGTGAGATCTTCCACATCGTTTTCGTCAGGGACGGCCGAGGACCAACCTTCTGGTACAGGGACAGGGATGTTTTTGGGGGGGATCACCACCCCATTCTTGCTTACCCGGGCTTTGTCGGGCAGCGGCGTCGCTAGAGGCGCTTCTTGAGTTCCTTGACGATTTGGGCTTCGGACTCGTAATAAGCAAGGCCCCAATCGGCGACGAGCGCCGCGAATCGCACTTCGTTTCGGTCGCCGAGCATCTCCCGCACCGCCTCCAAGTCTTTATGTCGCGAAGCCAGCGCTGCGACATATCCGTCCAGCAGATCCTCGACGTCGGACGGTGCCATGAGCTGCCCCATGAGCAAGCGCAGGGCCGTGGGGTGTTTGAGGATCGGGAACTCGACGTCTGAGGTCCTCAGCCAATCGTCCAGGGCATCTTGACCGGACGCGGTGATGATGTATCGGCGGGTCGTGCGTCGCCCGGACTTCGAATCGATCGTGTCGACATGGTGGTGACGGTGGAGTCGGCCGAGTTCGGTGTAGATCTGGCTCATGGCGGGGGAGACCCAGTAGAAGCGAAGGGTGTTGTCGGCGCGTTGTTTCAGCTCGTAGCCGGTGAGGCCCTCGGCCGATGTGACTTCGTCGAACGCGAGCAACCCGAGTAGGGCGAACGACGTCGTTGACAGGTCCGAAGGCACGGGTCTAGCGTACTATTCCTAATAGGAATACAACGCCAAAACATCATTTCTTGGAGGAATCATGGCGGAGGCAATCCTGCTTGCGGGCACCCGAAAGGGACTCTTTGTGGGTCGGTCGGACGAGTCAAGATCCACGTGGGTCTGGGATGCGCCACAGTTCCCGATGCAGGAGATCTATTCGGCGGCGATCGATGATCGCGGCGAATCACCCAGACTTTTCGCCGGTGCCACGAGCCCACACTGGGGACCTCAGGTTTTCCACTCCGATGACCTGGGTAAGACCTGGAGCGAGACTAAGGGCGGCGCCATCCGGTTCCCCGAAGACACCGGTGCAGCGCTGGAACGGATCTGGCAGCTCCGCCCCGCACCCGACAACCAGCCGGGGGTAGTTTTCGCCGGCACCGAACCTTCGGCCTTGTTCAAGTCCACCGACCGTGGCGAAAGCTTTGAGCTGGTTCGCAGCTTGTGGGACCACCCGCATCGCCCCAACTGGGCCCCCGGTGGCGGCGGTCAAGCCATCCATACCGTCGTTCCTCACCCGACCGATCCGAATACGACGACGATCGCGATGTCCACCGGTGGTGTCTATCGCACCGCCGACGGCGGCGAGTCGTGGAACCCGTTCAACCGTGGCATCGGGGCGAAGTTCATCCCGGGGGAGACACCCGAATACGGCCAGTGCGTCCACAAGGTTGCGATGAATCCGGCAAATCCTGATCGGCTGTTTGCCCAGAATCATGGGGGCGTCTTCCGTTCAGATGATGCCGGCAAGTCGTGGAATTCGATCGCCGACGGTCTGCCGGGTGACTTCGGCTTCCCGATCGTCGTTCACCCGCACAAACCCGAAACGGTCTATGTTTTTCCGCTGGTGGCCGATATCGAACGGTTCCCGCCCGCAGGCAAGCCGGCCGTGTGGCGGTCCGATGACGCCGGTGAAACCTGGGCGGAGACCGGTCCCGGCCTGCCGCCTGAGGCGCATACCGCGGTGTTGCGTGATGGATTCAGCACAGATCAGGCCGATCCGGCAGGACTGTATGTCGGCACGCGCCACGGCGCGATCTGGATCAGCAACGATGAGGGTGGTTCGTGGGCCGAAGTTCGCACCAACCTCCCCGATATCCTTTGCATCCGCGCTGCCGTACTTTGATTCGCCAAGTGATCCGCCGTGCTGTGATGTAACTGACAGTTACATAGTCACTTTCACGGTCGTAGGATCAGGCCATGGCATCCACACTTGATCTGTACAAGAAGACGATCGCACTGCCCCAGGGCAAGCGTCTGTTCTCGATTCTTTTCAGCCAGAAGGCGCCGTATTTCGCCTCGGTACACCTGATGGTGGAGGACATGAGGCCGCACCACGGCCAGGTCCGAATCCCGAAACGGCGCTCGGTCCAGAACCACATCGGCACGGTCCACGCGATCGCCGCTTGCAATGGCCTCGAGGCCGCGATGGGTCTGCTTGCCGAAGCCACCTGTCCGAAGGACAGCCGTTGGCTGCCCAAGGG
>JBDSQP010000488.1:0-5492 GCA_039929755.1 Aeromicrobium sp.
TGTTGATGCCGGTCTAAAACAGGGCCACTATTGCCGTTTGAAAACAGGGCCACTTGGTTGTGGTTCTAGTGTGCCTCACCCTTGTCGGGTTGGTGTGCTCTGAGTCGGTAGCTGGTGCCTTTGAGGCTGATGACGTCGGCGTGGTGGACGATGCGATCGATCATCGCCGCGGCCACAGTTTGATCGCTGAAGACATCGCCCCAGCGCGCGAACGCCAGGTTGCTGGTCAGGATCAGCGACGCGTGTTCATAGCGCGACGAGACGAGTTGGAAGAAGAGGTTCGCGGCGTCCTGATCGAACGGAATGTAGCCAACTTCGTCAATTATCAGCAGGCTGTAACGGCGGAGTCGGATCAGTTCAGCGGCGAGTTTCCCCGCTGCGTGTGCTTCTTGGAGTCGGGTCACCCAGCCGGTCGCGGTGTCGAACAGGACCCGGTGCCCGGCTTTGGCTGCTTTGATCCCGAGTCCGATCGCCAAATGTGTTTTCCCGGTCCCGGGTGGCCCGAGAAGGACAACGTTCTTGCCCTCGGTGAGGAACACCCCGGTGCCCAGATGGGCGATCAGGTTCCGGTCCGCGCCGGCCTGGTGGTCGAAGTTGAAATCCTCCAACGTCTTGTGTCCAGGGAATCTGGCGGCTTTGGTCCGTAGCGCCGTCCCGGAGGCTTCCCTCTCAGAAACCTCCCGAGACAACACAGCGGCCAAATATTCTTCGTGGGACCAGTTGGCGTCGCGGGCCTGGTCGCCCAGACGGGCGAAGCTGTCACTGATCCGCGGCGCCCGCAACGCCCTCGCGTAGTACTCGATCTGAGATGCTGGGCCGGTCATGACACCACCGCCAACTGGTCGAGGTCGCCGATCTCGTTGCCATCGCCGATGTCGACGCCGAAGCGTTCGTCATAGTCGGCCAGGCTCCGGGTCTGGACGATCGGGCTCGGCGCCGGCCACCGGCTCACCACAGCTTGGAACTGTTTGCGCAGCACCGCCGCCGCGACCACATGGTCGGGATCGGTCACGGTCAACTGTCTAGCCCAAGCCCGTTCATGGGAGGCGACCAGCACCCCGTTGTGAGAAACGGTGACGGTGTCTAAATCGGCGGTGACGTCGACGAGGCGGCCGATCATTGCCGGAGCGACCGAATAATCATTGGTGAAGACCCGAACGTAATAATCCCTCGGCAGGCGCACCGTGTTGCGGAACAACGTCTCCGGGGCGATCGGCGACAAGGCCCGCATCTTCGCCCGATCGGCCACGATCAGCTCAGAAGGTTTCGCCCGCCGAGATCGTGAATGACGGGCATTGGCGATCGGCAACCAAGCATCCAGTTGAGCATTGAAATCGGCCGGCGAGGCGAACTGGCGGCCCTGCATGAACCGTTGACGGAAGAAACGATTCATCCGTTCCACCATGCCTTTGGACTCAGGATCGAGCGCCCTCAACAGTTTGATCTCCGTGCCAAGAACCCCGGCAAACGCCGCGGCAGCGTCGGTCAGTTTCCCGCGACCGATGCCCGTCTCGTTGTCCCAAAGCAGCCGGCCCGGAACGGCTTTCGCGTCCTTAAGCAGCGACCACATACCGCCCAACAGATCCGGGGTCGACCTCGAGGGCAACATGCGGGCCTGGATGAACCCCGAGAATGACGACGTCATCACCAACACCGGCGGGGTGCCCTCCTGGTCATGACCCAGCGGGAGCGCCTCGTGGGGGAACCACAAATCGCATTGAACCTGGGCCCCGGGCTCATGCACCAGCCGATCAGCCGGATCCGGTGGCAAATACTCCAGACGCAACACCGCGACTTTGGCCCGGAACACCGACGACGCCCCGGACCAGCCCACCCGCTCGGCCAACGCCGTCGCCGGCATCCTCGGCGACGTCAACAAAAGCGCACGCACCTGCGCCGCGAACGGGTCGAAACTCGAGCCGACCGGCGGCCGCTGATACTTCGGCACCCGCCCAACCTCCAACGCCCGATCCACCGTTCCCCGCGACACCCCGACCAGCCGGCCGATCTCCCTCTTCGAGTTCTTGCCCTCTGAAAACAAACGCCGGATCTCAGCCCAGTCATCCAAATTGATCACCTTCCATAATGGTCGGTGGTCCTGTTTTCAAACGGCAGAAACGGCCCCCTTTTCAGACAGCATCAACACGCCTATTCAGTGCGATCGCTATCGGCGAACACTTACAAAGACCCCCGTGGGTGCGCTATGTGGAACGGAAGGTGGTTTTTCGTAACGGTTCGTACGGGTTGATGCAGATGCGTGCAAAGCGTCCGCTGAGCGACGACGACTCTGTCGGCGAGTTCGTCAAGAAATTTCAGAGAAAGCTCCCTGGCCCGATCAGACAAGCGGTGGAGGATGATGTCCATCCGTTCTGGGAAGACGAGCAACTAAGGAAGTTCGTTTCAAGACATAACAAGGACGAAGAGTTCATTGATCTTGTCGTTCTGATCCACTCGCACCGCGCGTTCTAAGTAATGACTGTTTGGCTTGCAGATTCGGAGAGTGCCTAACTCGCGGCAACGCTCGCGACGTTGTAAAAGTCGATCGGCATTGGGTGTTCGAGCTTCCACGTGATGGCAACGGGGCGATCACCGGAATGCTGGACGTACGTCGCTGGGCCAAGAAACAGGTATGGGGATGTGCCAAATTCGTCTTGCTGCTTCTCGCGAACGAACAGCAACACCGTGCTCGTCCCGTTCAAGTAGCGCTGGCCTGTCGCTGAGGCAACCGAGGTCGTCGATTGTGATTCCCAATGAAACAGTGAAGGGCTGATCGGGTAGTCCTGGTACATAGTCGTGGGGGAATAGTCCGCTTCAGACTTTCGACATGTGATGAAGAAGGCGTCAATATTCAGGCTGGGCTCGTAAAGCACGCCTTCCCGAAAGGAATTCGGCTTTCGGTCCATAGAAGCGTAACCAAGGCCGGCAAGGATTTCCTCGCGCTGATAGCGGGCGTGGACTCGAAGGGGCACTCGGTGTAATCGTCCAGCGAGTTCAATGGTTTGGTGCCGTGCGGCGTCGAAGGCGATATCCACGACAGTTCGAAGTTCGTCGCGCGTCGCAAACTCCAGGCGCAATGCCTCTAACCCATCGTCGAACGACTGGTGGCCGCCAGCGTCAGACCATAGGGAAAAGAACAGCATTCGCGCTATCTGTCTTTCATCTTCAGACATGTCGTCGTATGACGGGGCACCGTCGCTCAAGATCCGCTTGTACGCCTCGGCGCGACCAGAGTCGTCAACATGCGCGAACGCACGCACTCGCTTAAGGAGCCTCTGTTCGAACTCTGATCCTGTCCGCGTTGGTAACCCAGCATCTCTTCGAAGGCGAGTCCACGAATGGCTCCCACGGCGCAGAATATCGGACAATTCGAGTCCGGATTCGTGCAGAAATGTAATCAGATCTTGTTCACCGTACGACCTTAGCTCTGCGACCATCTGGGCCCAGCGGTTGGCAATTTGTGACTTGATATTCTCGAGAATGATCTGTTGCGACTGCTTGTCCAACACGATTTGGCACCCGGACGGTAGGAACGGAAACCCGTTCTCGAGGTCTCGCTCGAGCCCTCTTCTCGTCTGCCCGGTCAATGCTCGGAGTTTCGTGTCCCAGCGGAACTCCTTGCGGTGATAGCCCACGAAGTCGAGGACGGTAAGTACCGCCTTGTCTCGCGTCTGTCTCAGGCCGCGACCGAGTTGTTGCAAGAAGACCGTCGCGCTTTCAGTTGGTCGCAAGAAGAAGATCGTGTCGACCTCAGGAAGGTCCAGTCCCTCGTTGAATAGATCCGCCGCGAACAGCACGTTGACTCGGCGGCTCGAGAGGTCCTTAAGTGTCTGTTCGCGTTCGAGGGGCCGCGTGGTCCCGCTCACCGCTAGTGCAGGTATGCCAGCATCTGTGAACACTCTGGCCATGTATTCGGCGTGACTGACGCTGACACAGAATCCGAGAGCTCGCATAGCGCCTGGGTCGACGATTTTGTCGCGGACCTGGGAAAGCACAATGGCCGCGCGTCGATCGTTGCCGGTGTAGACGTTCGAAAGCTCCGTCTCGTCATACTGGCCGCGTTTCCAGGAAATCTGACGAAGGTCGGTGCCGTCTGCGATCGCAAAGTAGTGGAATGGGCTGAGGAGTTCGGCTTCTAGAGCGTCCCAGAGTCGCAGCTCGATCGCAGTGCGACCGTCGAAGAAACTTCGCACATCGAACCCGTCCGCGCGTTCGGGTGTCGCGGTAAGGCCTAACAGTTCCTTGGGACGAAGGTGATCCAAGATGCGCCGATACGTCGCGGCCTGCGCGTGATGGAACTCGTCGATGACGATGACGTCGTATGCGTCGGCGGGAATGCTGTCGACTCCGTATGAAGTTAACGATTGGACGCTCGCGAAGACATGCCGCCATCTCTCGGGCCGTGCCCCGCCGACATAGAGCTCGCCAAAGTTTGTGTCAGCGAGAACCTCTCTATACGTGCGGAGAGATTGCTCGAGGATCTCCTTGCGATGGGCTACGAACAGAATGGCCGGCCGAGTCTTGTTGGCCTGGTCGCAAAGGTTCCGGTAGTCAAGTGCGGCAACCACAGTCTTGCCTGTGCCCGTTGCCGCGACTACGAGATTGTGGTGCCGATCATGTACCGACCGCTCTGCGCCGAGAGCCTCGAGCATTTCCTGTTGGTACGGATACGGGCGCACCTGCAGACCCGACAGGGAGAGTGTGACCCGCGAGTGCGTCGATCTCCCGGAGGCTTCGGCAAGTGCGTCATCGAGTCGATCTCGGTCGGCGTCCGGGTCGTAAGTCTCGAAATAGTCGTCGTTCCAGTAGGTATCGAACGTTGCCTGAAATTTGTCGAGCAGCGATGGGGTCGCGATCCGAGATAGCCGCACATTCCACTCCACACCATCAAGGAGCGCGGCCCGCGAAAGATTCGACGATCCGACATAGGCCGTGTCGAAGCCAGTCGCGCGGTGAAACAACCAAGCTTTGGCGTGGAGTCGCGTCCGGAGGGCGTCGTACTGAATTCGCACCTCGGCCCCGAAATCGCGAACGAGCCGGTCGAGTGCGGCGCGCTCAGTCGCGCCCATGTATGTGGTGGTCACCACCCTGAACGATTTGCCCCGCTCGGACAGGTCGCGAAGCTCAGCTTCGAGGAGCCGAACGCCATGCCATTTGACGAAGGCACAGAGGAGGTCGACCTTGTCCGCCGTCTGTATTTCTGCGCGGAGCTCTGTTCCAAGCGACGGCTCGCCAGGCGAGTTAGTCAGAAGTGCCGCGTCTGACAGGGGTGTGCGCGGGCGCTTCGTCGAGATAGGTGTGGCTCCAGGGGAAGTCGGGCTGACGAGCGACAACAACTGCGTTACGGGTGACTCGACGGAATGACGTTCGTCATTGAGAGATTCAAGAATTGAGTTCACGATTGAAAGCCGCGCGGCCGGATCCTTGTTCGCGTCGAGGGCGCGACGGACTGCCTGTTCAATATGCGCGGCAAGCACCTGTGGCTGGTCAACGTC
>JBDSQP010000489.1:0-3675 GCA_039929755.1 Aeromicrobium sp.
TCGAAAAGTTCGACTATGCCAAGGGCTTCAAATTTTCGACCTACGCCACCTGGTGGGTGCGCCAGGCGATCACCCGCGGCATCGCGCAGCAAGCCCGCGTCGTGCGCCTGCCAGTGCACGTCGTCGAAGAGCTCAACCAGGTGACGGGTGCTCGTCGCAACATGGAGCGCGTCCTCGGCTATGACCCCGATCCCAAGGAAATTGCGCACGAGTTGGGCATGGACGTCGACCGCGTCATCGACCTTCTGGCGTGGGGACGCGATCACGTCAGCCTCGATACCCCGATTGACGAGGACGGCGACACCTCCCTTGGCGACCTGATCGCCAAGGACAGCCAACCCGGTCCCGACTTCGAAGTGTTGGACGTCGAAGCGCGCAATCGCCTCGCCGGCCTCATCGACCACCTCGGTGAACGTGAAGCGGACATCATTCGCGCCCGCTATGGACTGCTGGATGGACGCCAGCACAAGCTCGCGGACATCGGCAAGCGCCACGGCATCTCTGCCGAGCGGGTGCGTCAGCTCGAGCGCGAGGCGCTCAACAAGCTCAGGCAGATAGCGGACCCGGACCTAGCCGCGTAATTCCACGAGTCTCGCCCACAGACCCCCGACGATGAGGGCGAGCTCATCCAGCGAACCGGTGTTGTCGATTACCCAATCGGCGACGCCGGTTCTGCTTTCCCTGCTGGTCTGATTTCCGATCCGGGCCCTGGCATCCGCCTCGGTCATTCCGCGTGTCTCGACGAGTCTGGCGATCTGCACGCCCAGCGGTACATCGACAACGATGACAAAATCGCACTTGGCGTGCTGGCCCATTTCGATCAGCAATGCGTTGTCGTGCACGACGATGGCCCCGTCGTCGGCCGACTCTTCGCGCGCCTTGGCGAGTTCCCGGATTGCCGGATGCGTGATGTCTTCGAGCGTACGAAGGGATTCGGGGTCGTTGAAGACGATCGCTCCCAGCGCGGGCCGATTCAACGCACCGTCCGCGGTCAGGATGTCTGCACCGAACCTCTGGGCTATGCGTTCTAGCGCAGGGCTGCCTGGTTCAACGACTTCTCTCGCCAACTGGTCATAGTCGATGACAAAAGCCCCATGACCGGCGAGTAGCTCACTGACGACGCTCTTGCCCGAACCAATGCCTCCGGTGAGTCCCACTCGCAACATGAGCAGAACCCTACCGACAGGGGTGATGGGTTAAGAGGCTGTGCCCGCGTTGCCGTAGGTCGTGACGTGCACGTGGTTGAAGTGGTTGGCCGTGATCGACCCGCGATCAGGCATACTGCGCCATCCATCGCCAGCACGCTGAACCGTCCAGATTCGCTGTCGCCAGATGACCTGGCTGACACCGAGTTCACGGGCGTGCGCCTGACAGAAGGCGGCGATTGCATCGCCGAGAGCCTTGTCCGTGTTGACCATGATGTCCACGGCCCTGCCTGTGGCGTGTTCGCCGCCGCCTTTACCGAGATAGCGGGTAACCGCGGGGAATTGGCCGCACACGGCGCGGTGTACGCGGATCGTGTCGGGCTGGAGGCTCGACTCCATGCCGTCGCCCGATGCGCACGGCGCTCCGCCAATTGGCTTGTCGGAGGACAGGAACTTCGCCTTGACCCAACGAGTCACGCCGTCGTGGACGACTTGGGCCCATTCGCCGTCTTTGTGACCCGTGACATCGACGCTCCTGCCCGCTTTGATCTCGGTGAGAACGGGCGAATCCTGTTTTGGTTCGGTATGGAGGTTGAGAGCAACCGTCGCATACTTCGACCCGATAATTTCGGGCGAGGCTTCTTCGGGGACCGGAGGGCGTACGTCATCACGACTCGTTGCGTGCGCGAGATCGGACACGTTTGCGTGGGCACTGACACGCTTGGCAGCGCTCACAGAGGTCGGATGGTGGAACGCAACCGCAAGTGAAGCGATCACGAGGGCAAGTACTCCGCCGAACGGCAAAGCGAAGCGCACGGCTCGCTGGACCAACGACTTTTGGAGTGAATGCTTGTGGCGTGAGGTAGCCACGGATGATCACCTACAGGGGTTGACGACAGAGTTCACAGTTTCACAAGTCACCAACTCAAGCACAATCGGCGCCAGGATTCACCCTGAATGGCCTATCCGGTGGGGTGTTTCGCGGGGAAAGTGACATACTTCTCACGCCTTGACACGCGAACCCCATGATGACTCCTGACTTCCTGACTGCCTCAAACAGCGCCGACGCCCAGGCGCGCGTGGCCGGTTCCCTCGCCGCCCGCGGACTTCGTCCCGGCGATCGTGTCGCCCTGTCCGTGTCCGGCTCCACCAACTATCTGAGCGTCGTTCTGGGTGCCTTGCGCAGCGGAATCGTTCCGATTCCGCTCGATCCGAGACTGACGAACTATGAGCGTGACCGAATTCTTGCCGACGTGAGCCCGAACGTCGTTATCGAAAACGAGCAGGACCTCGACGAGATGCTGAACGGTCCAGCGGCCGAGCTGGCGCCCTTTCCGCTTGCCCGGCCGATGCACATGACATCCGGTACCACCGGCAGACCCAAGGGCGTCTGGTCCGGGATTCTCACATCTATGCACGCCGAGGCCCTGGTGTCAGAGGAACAAGAACTATGGGGATTCGATCCTTCGGACGTCAACCTGGTCGTGTCCCCGATCTATCACTCGGCACCGCTGCGATTTGCAACGGGAACACTTCTCGCCGGCGGATCGGTCGTCGTGATGGATCACTTCGACGCCGAGACATTCGTCGAGACGGTCAATTCCGTTGGCCCCAGCACGATGTTCTGCGTCCCTGCCCACCTGCAACGCCTGTTCGCCTACCTCGATGAGACCGGAAAGACACTGGACACATCGTCGTTCCGGCTGGTCGCGCACGCGGGGGCGCCATGCCCGGAGCCGATCAGGTTGCGCGCTCACGACACGTTTGGAGTCGACACCGTCTGGGAGTTCTACGGATCGACCGAAGGCCAGTTCACTGCCTGCCCTGCCACCGAGTGGCTTCAGCACAGGGGAACCCTTGGGCGAGCAAGGCCCGGCCGCGCGATGACGGTCGACGACGAGGGCCTGTTGTGGTGTGAGGTGCCCGAACACGCCCGATTCACCTACTGGAACGATCCGGTCAAGACGGAACAGGCATGGAACGGCGACGCCTTCACCGTCGGAGACCTCGGTCGAATCGAGAACGGCTACGTCTATCTCGACTCACGACGAGAGGACCTGATCATCTCCGGTGGGGTCAACGTCTATCCGGCCGAGGTCGAAGCCGTGCTCGAAGAAGCCGAAGGCCTCGCAGACATCGCAGTGTTCGGCCGGCCGGATGAGATCTGGGGCCAGCGAGTATGTGCGGCATACGTCGGCAGTGTCTCGATCGAATCTCTCGAAGCGATGGCTGCGGAACGGCTCTCACCGCCCAAGCGCCCAAAGGAGTACACGAGATTCGACGTGCTTCCTCGCACCGCCACCGGCAAGGTCAGGCGTACTGAACTCAGTTAGACACTGAGCCGGGCTAAACGACCTGTTCGGCCATCTCCTCTTCGCAACACGAGAACGTCTTGCGATACGCCTGCGGTGAGGTGCCCCGCGTTGTCGTGAAGTGGTGTCGGAAGGCGGCAGCGTTGCCGAAACCGACTCGCGTGGCGATCTGCTCGATCGGCAGAGTCGAATGCTCAAGCAGTTCCTCGGCGAGGGCA
>JBDSQP010000490.1:0-6534 GCA_039929755.1 Aeromicrobium sp.
CAAGACCGACCTGGTCACGATCGGTCTCGGTGGCAACGACTTCAACTTGTTCCACGACCTCATACTCACTTCGCGTGGATTCCAGAACATCGAACAGCACCTGGCCGAGGCGCGGTTAGTCCAACCCAACGTCGAGAAGGCGATCCAGGACATCCGGAAGAGAGCGCCCCACGCCAAGATCATCGTGGTCGGGTATCTGCGTGTGTTCGCTTCCAACGGATCTTGCGGGGACCTTCCGGCCGCCAACCTGCGGGCACAGGCGGACAGGATCGAACGAAGGATCAACACCTCGCTCGCTCAGGCCGCAAAGAGTCAAGAAGCGACTTACGTCGATTCCTACGATCTGGGAAATGGACACGACGTGTGCGCAGGCAAGGAGGCATGGGTCAACGGCAGCAGGAACGCGCTGTCGATAGCTGCCGCCTATCACCCGTTCCGACAGGGTATGGACGCCGTCGCCCGCGAGATCTACCAGACGTTGAAGGGCAAAAAGCCTGCCCATTCACCAAGCCTCGGTAACCTGGAAGCTGTCCCGCGCTAGAGACCGAGGATCTCGCGCGTGTCTGCGACATCCTGCTCGATCGTAACGATCAAGTCCTCGACGCCGGTGAACCTCACCTGCCCACGAAGTCGTTCGATGAACTCGACTCGGATGTGCTCGCCATAGAGGTCGAGATCGGTACGGTCCAAAACGTAGGACTCGACCCGGCGCTCGACACCGTCGAAGGTGGGGTTCGTCCCGACCGAAATCGCGGCCGGCAGCCGTTCGCCGTCGGCCCGGATCAGCCATCCGGCGTAGACGCCGTCAGCAGGCACCGCGACATCGGAATCGGCAGGGACGTTGGCGGTCGGGAACCCGAGTTCGCGTCCGCGTTGGTCACCCTTGACGATGGTCCCATCGATGCTGTGAGGATGGCCGAGCACCTCGGCCGCAGCCTTCACATTTCCATCGGCAACCAGGTTTCGGACCAAGGTCGACGAGAAGGCAACGTCTCCCCCGTCGAGAGCGAGACCGTCGACGGCGAACCCCATGTCATCACCGACTTCGCGGAGGAACGCTATGTTGCCGGCGGCTTTGTGGCCGAACCGGAAGTTCTCGCCGATCACGACTCCCACGGCGTGAAGCTGGTCGACCAGCACAAGTTTGACGAACTCGTCAGGGGTAAGAGCGGACATTTCCTTGCTGAACGCCAATATGTAGATGTGGTCGGCGCCCGCCTCGCGCAGAAGGGCGATACGACGGTCGAGGGTGCTGAGTCGCAATGGCGCATGCTCCGGCGCGAGGATCTCGAGCGGGTGCGGATCGAACGTGACCGCAACAACCGGAAGCGGCCCGTGTCGGCCGAGCACGCCTGCCAGACTCCGCGCCCTGGCCAGAACATGGCGATGACCTCGGTGAACGCCGTCGAAGTTGCCGATCGTAACGACGCTTGGCCCGGACATCGGCTCTGTGGAGGCTCCGTCCGCTTCGCGCCATATCTTCACGGGAAAACTGTGCCACACACGCACTGCGGGTCAGCCACTCAACCCATACTTCCTCAATTGTTCGGGCACCTCGAGGCTGTGCTCGAACGCGCTGCAGACCAATTCCCGCCGCATCGCCTCAAGCCGGGACTTCGTTCGCTTCAGTTGGGCCACGCGTAGCCCGATCTCGGCAATCTTGTTGTCGACCAACTCGGCACCTTGCACGCAATCGATGGTGGAGGATCGCTTCGATTCGAGGATCGACCGGATCTCCGCGAGTGTGAAGCCCGCGTTCTGCGCCGACCGTATGAACGCGAGCTCTTCGACGACCTCGCTCGCATAGGAGCGATAGTTGTTGACATCGCGCCGGGGCGCGTCGATGAGCCCTTCAGACTCATAGAACCGGATCGTGTGTCGGCTGCACCCACTGGATCTTTCCAGCTCACCTACGCGCATGATCGCTCCTTGACTATCGACCTAACTCGATACTTTACGGTGATTTCAGGACTACTTGAGGAGCGACATGGCAAACATCATGGTGACCGGCGCCACCGGCTATATCGGACAATGGCTCTGCAGCGTGCTGACTGCGAACGGACACGAGGTCTATGCCCTTATGCGCAGGTCAGAGCAGCTCGAGTCACTCCAGGCAACCTGCGACTCGCGCGGAGGCCGGGGTTCTGCAATTCAACCGGTGATCGGCAATCTTGACCGACCCGGCCTCGGTCTCACCGTCAACCCCGACGTCGACATCATTTTTCACCTGGGCGCAGTTTTTGCCTGGAACCTCTCCCCCAACCAAGCGAGGTCAACAAACGTTCAAGGAAGCATCAACGTTGCCGAGCTTGCTTCTCAGACGGGCGCGAAGCTTGTTGTCGTCGGCGGTTTCATGTCCCAGAACGCCACGTATCTAAAGGAGATCGGCATCGATCCGCTCGAGCCGGCCAGGGCGAACTGGGATCGCATCTACGCCAAAGTCGGTGCCTACGAAGCCAGCAAGCTGGAATCCTTCTTCCTCACGGTCGACCGAGCCGACCACCTTGGCGTGCCGTCGATCGGAGTTCATCCAGCCACGCTGTGCGGTCACAGCAAGTCCGGACAGATCAGTGTGGGCCAGCCATTCACCGAACTCATCGAAACGATCGCCAACGAGCGCATGTCGGCGATTCCAGGGGGTAGAGATCACTGGTTGCCATTGGTGACCGTCGATTGCCTGGCCAGCCTGCTCGCCGCGCTCGCCGACAATCCGTGGCCGCCGACCAAGTCGCTGATAGCCCTAGACCCCGCCACACCCGACCTGGCCACCTTGGCGCAGCGCATTGCTTCGACTCTCGGCGTACGGTCACCTCGCAGACGAGTCCCCGTGGGATTGCTGCAGGCCCTGCTCCGGCTGCCCGGTGCCGAACGCCTCACTCACACATCCCGCGAAAGTCTGTCGTTCATCAGGAAGGAGCGATTCGAAATCAGCGCAACTCGCGCCTTCATGGAGGCTTCCGGTGTCGTCGTGCCACCGATCGGAACGGCAATAGATGCCACCGTGCGGGCCATCGCCTCACAGGCCGCCGCCAAGCGCGTCAGAACGAGCTAGAGCAGGGGTCGAAGCGGAGCGAGTATCCATTCGCAGGCCTTGGCGACCCACGGCCGCGAATGCCACTTGTCGCGAGTCAGGATCTTGGCATTGCTGCAATCGGTCTCAAAGACGACTTCCATGTGGGCGGCAACGTCATCGTCCAGGATTTCCAGGTTGATCTCGTAGTTCCCGCTCAGGCTCAATCTGTCGATGTTGGCCGTCCCGATAGTTGACCACTTGCCATCGATCGTCGCGGTCTTTGCGTGGACCATCCAGTCCTTGTAGAGCAGGATCTCGACGTTGTTGTCGAGCAATTGCGAGTAGAACCCACGGGACAACCAGTCCGCCACGACGTGATTGGAGATTTCGGGCATCAGGATCCGGACCGTCACACCCCGCTCGGTTGCCGCAATCAGGGCATCGAGGATGTCGCGATCGGGGATGAAGTAGGCCTGCGTTATGAGGATGTGGTGCTGGGCCCTGTCGATGGCTTCGAGATACATACCGCGGATCGGGAACGTCAACTGTCGGGGGACGTTGCGGTGGGCCCGGATGTGCGACTCCCAACTCGACTTGCCGTACTCGACGATTTGATCGCTCTTGCCGTGGCGCTGGTTCCAGAAGTCGACGAAGGCATTGTCAAGATCCCAGACTGACGTTCCTTCGATCCTGATGTGGGTGTCACGCCACTTCGTCGCGTAGTCCTTGCCGATGTTGTAGCCGCCGACGTAGCCGACGGTGCCGTCGACGACGAGGATCTTGCGGTGATCACGGCCGAAGCGTCGGAAGCTCAGCAAGAGCATTCCTACGCTGAAGATCGGATAGCGCAGCTTGCGGATCGGCGCCGGGAAGGTGAGGAACTTCGGCGAGACAACCAGATTGGCGAAGCCGTCATAGATCACGTAGACCTCGACACCCCGGTTGGCGGCGTCGATCAAAGCCTGCTTGAACTTCCTTCCGACGTCATCGCTCTTCCAGATGAAGGTCTCGAAAAGGATTCGTTCCTTCGCCGAGGCGATGGAGTCCAGCATGTCGCGATAAAGCTCATCGCCGAAGGTGTAGGTCGTGGCCGAGTTGTGATTACCGATCGCCGTGGTCGTCGCCGGAGTCACCGGGAACGGCGTGGCATGAGTGCCACGAAGGCGTTTGCGGATCGCACTCGTGGTCATGAGAGACACGATGACGGTGAACTGCGCGTACAGAAGAGCGACGAGTCCACGCTTGAGCAGGCTGCGTGGCGTGTCGCGCGTGACTCTCATGCTCAGACAGTAGCGAAGACTGCGAGGGCCTTTGCTCCCTCACCCGCCGCTTCGTACAACGCAAGAAAGGTGCCGTCGGGCGCGAACACCGCAACAGGTCCGTGCGCGCCGAGATCGACACCGACGAGTGCCCGTCCGAAACGTATGTCGTTGGCCTGAACCTCGTCGGCCTCGAAGGCCGGAAACGTCAGGCGTGCCGCCGTTTCGAGGTCAATGACGCCAAATTCGGCAGCCAGTTGTTCGAGCGTTCGTGCGTGATCGAGAGTGAACTGGCCGACCCGCGTTCGACGAAGCGAGGTCAGATGACCACCGACGCCGAGAACTTCTCCGACATCGCGCGCAAGCGCCCGGATGTAGGTGCCACTCGAGCAGACCACCCGGACATCGACATCCCGACAGGAGCCGGCATCGCGGATTTCGAGGACCTCGAAGGTCTCGACATGCACCGGTCTTGCTTTGAGAGTGACGTCTTCGCCGGCACGAACACGGGCATACGACCGCTGGCCGTTGACCTTGATCGCAGACACCGACGACGGGATTTGCTCGATGTCACCACAGAACGGCTCGATGCCTCGCCTGATCTCGTCATCGCCCAAGTGAACCGCGGACGTCTCCGCGGTGATGTCACCCTTTTTGTCATCGGTGACGGTGCTGGCACCGAGACGGATCGTCGCGAGGTATTCCTTTTCGGTCAGCATCAGATGGCCGAGGAGGCGCGTTGCGCGATTGATCCCGAGAACGAGGACACCAGTGGCCATCGGATCAAGCGTGCCCGCGTGGCCGACCTTGCGCGTGCCTGCGAGACGACGAAGCCGCCCGACGACATCATGAGATGTCCAGTCGGACGGCTTGTCGACAATGACGAGACCGGAAGTCACTCTTGCCCTTCTGCGAGGCCGCCATCCAAATCAGACGGAGACTTCTTGTACGGATCTGGATCGCCTGCATACTCAGCTCCCTCGGCCTGGGCCGCAACGGCGGCATCCAGGTCGCGGGCCTTGGTGAGCAGGTCTTCAATCTGACGAGCCGTCTCGGGCACAGCATCGAGGAAGAACTCGATCGACGGCGAATGCCGAAGGCCAAGTTGTTTTCCCACCTCGGAGCGGATCAACCCGGTCGCGCTCTTGAGCGCGGCCGCGGTTGAATCCCTCTGAGTCTGGTCGCCCATGACGGTGTAGAACACCGAGGCATTCTGACTGTCACCTGTAAGACGGACATCGGTCACCGTGATGAAGCCGAGGCGCGGATCCTTGATCCGACGCTCCAGCATCTCCGCGACGAGTACCTTGATCCGGTCGGCGACCTTGTTGACTCGCTGACCTGCCATCAGATTCCCTGGCCCATCATGCCCGTGGCTTCTCGCGCATCTCGAAGGTCTCGATGATGTCGCCGATCTTGATGTCGTTGTAGCCCTTGAGCGTCAAACCACACTCGAAGCCTTCGCGCACTTCGGACGCATCGTCCTTTTCACGCTTGAGGCTGCTGAGATCGAGGTTGTCGGCCACGACAGCGCTGTCGCGCAACAGACGTGCCTTGGAGTTGCGCTTGATCGTGCCGCTCGTGACCATACAACCGGCAATGTTGCCGACCTTGGACGAACGGAAGATCTCACGGATCTCGGCGGTGCCGAGCTGCGCTTCTTCGAACTCCGGCTTGAGCATGCCCTTGAGCGCTGCTTCGATCTCCTCGATGGCGTTGTAGATCACCGAGTAGTAACGGATCTCGACGCCTTCGCGATCGGCCATCTCGGTCGCCTTGCCCTGCGGGCGGACGTTGAAACCGATGATGATCGCGTTGGACGCGGCAGCAAGCATGACGTTGGTCTCGGTGATTGCACCGACACCTCGGTCGATGACTCGCAGATTGACGTCTTCGCCGACGTCGAGCTGGGCGAGGGCGTCTTCGAGCGCCTCGACCGAACCCGAACCGTCACCCTTGAGGATGAGCAACAATTCGTCGGTTTCGCCCTTCTCCATCGAAGACATGAAGTCTTCGAGGGTGCGGCGACCGCTGCGCTGCGCGAGCAGGGCATTGCGTTCGCGTGCTTCACGCTTTTCGGCGATCTGACGGGCGAGACGGTCATCGGCAACAACCATGAAGTTGTCTCCAGCACCGGGAACCGCGGTCAGACCGAGTACGAGCGCAGGACGTGACGGCGTGGCTTCTTCGATGTTCTCGCCGTGCTCGTCGAGCATGGCGCGAACGCGTCCGAAGGCGGGACCGGCAACGATTGAGTCGCCG
>JBDSQP010000491.1:0-3911 GCA_039929755.1 Aeromicrobium sp.
CCGCCAGTCGATGGGCGAGATCATCCGAGGCATGGTCACACTCGGCTTGGTCGAGATGAAGCCCGATCCGGATGACAAACGGGCAAAGATCGTGGTCTACACCGAGCAGGGGCTGGTGTGCGCAACACAAGGATTCCAGCACATTGTTGACCTGGAGCAGGGGTTCAGCGACGAGTTCGGCGAAGACTACGAGACCGCGCGACGAGTGCTCGCTCGGGTCGTCGAGATTCTCGCTGGGGAGTCCGACCTGAACTAGTTGCTACCCAATGCCCCATCGCGCGATTGCCCCTGTTGTGATTGGGTGTCGTCGTGGTTGAAAACGAGAACATGTTGCAGTCAGGCTTCGAACGCTACGTGGCCGCTGTCGAGGAGATCTGCGAGACCCGGGATTGGTCGGCCTTCGCAGACTTGTTCACCGAGGACGCGACCTACAGCGAGCACGTGTACGGCGACTTCACAGGTCGCGAGGAGATTCGGCCCTGGATCATCAACACGATGACGACGTTCCCGGGCAGCGAGATGATCGGGTTCCCCGCGGAGTGGTCCGTCCTTGATCCGCCGACCAACCGGGTCATATGCAACATCCGCAACATCATGCGCGACCCGGGGGATGGTTCAGTTCACGAGGCTTCGAACATCACCATTCTGACGTTCGACGACGACGGCAGCCTGATCCGTGAAGAGGACATCTACAACCCGCAGAAGTTCGCCGACATGGTCCGCGACTGGTGCAGGGTGGCCGAGGCTCACGGAACGCTGAGCGACGTCGGCAAGAAGATGCTCGCCGTACTCGGCGGCTGAACCGGTCCCGCGATTGCCCGCCCAGTGTGGTCCTTTGCCCGACCGAAGCCGGCCGAGTCCTCGCGCAATCATCAGTCCGCAGGCGGTTCCCACAATTCGATCGCATTGCCTTCGGGATCGTGTATCCGAGCGAAACGTCCGGTCTCGGACGCGAAGGTTGAGCATGAATTGCTTGTCCGCCGCCCAGTAGTCGGTCCCCATCTCGAACGGCGCGAAGACGAGCGGGCCGCCCTGCGCATTCCACGACCATTCGTCGGGCGGGCCGGTGCCCTCGGCGGCAAAGCCGGCGCCGACCCCGAGATGCTCGCGGTGCCAGGCACTGAGAGCGTCTGGATCCTGCGCGCGAAAGAAAATCCCGCCAACTCCAAGTACCGGCATCGTCGCTCTCCTCGTCAGGTCGTGGATCGCGTTGATCTTATCCGCCCTGTTGTGCTCGCCACGCTCGCGGCGACACGCCGTTCCAGCGGCGAAACCCATGGGAGAACCAGTCGAATCGGGCCGTGATCGAGGAGCCCAGCGTCTGACGGAAGTCAGATGTTGATGGCGCGGCCAGCTTTTGCTTTGAAGTCGAGGGTCGCGGTCGACAGGGAGGCACTGTAGGTGCGGTCGTAACCGGTGACGCTGATCTTCCAGCCATCGGTAGTTCGTCGATAACGGTCACGATAGAAACCCGCGCCGATCAACATGAAGTCGAGTTCCGGGACGATGATCTTGTCCTGCAGGTACCAAATCCCTGTGGCTTCATCGCCATCCACGTCGATCTCAGGATGTGTGACCCGATGCTCGCTGATCAAACCGGCAGGCATCGAGGTGCGCATGAAATCGACCAGTGTCGCGCGATCGGTGAAGTGATGTTCTTCGCCAAGCGATTCGCCGTAGTCGCCGATCACATCTTCGGTGAGTGTCTCGGCGAACTCGTCCCAATGCTTCGTGTCGAGTGCGCGCATGTACCTGTACTTGACCCGCTGAATCTCTTCGGCGTCACCCATATCTGTCCTCCCAATCGGAGCCCCTCAGTCGAGGGAGCCCACCTCAGCTGAAACGGCTCCGTCGTAGGCCCAGCGGGGAATGATGAACAGCCCCTTGGCCTCGACTGCTGGTTCGTTGCCATGGTCATCGGGCCCGATATGTGCCGTGACAGTGACTTTCCGGTCATCTTCTTTTGTGATCCGTGCCTGCATGTGGATCCTGCCCAGTGGGAGCGGTCGCAGGTAGCGAAGCGTCAGGGTGCCGGTGATGATGAGTCGCGTGTGGGCTGCACTCGCAGTCTCACCCATGAGGTGGTCGAGCATGAGGGCCGAGACGCCCCCGTGCACACAGCCCGGAGGGCCTTCGTACGCCACGCCCAGATCGACCTCGGAACGGACGGCACCGTCGTCCCCACGCTCCAGGATCAGTGGCGGCGCGATCGCGTTTCGTACGCCGACGACAGCGTTGCCCCAGTTCCAGGACCGACCCGCGGCGTTGAAGTGGATGCCTGCGGGTTCGGGCGGGGCATCCTCGGCAAGGATTTGTGACGCCTTCTGGAGAAGGTCTCGTGCCGCGGCAATTCGTTCCGCATCTACCTGGGTGCGAATTGCAACATCGACGACCAGGCGTATGTCGTTGGTCAGCTCGCCATAGAGCTGCTCCGATGCTTCGACCTCTTCAGTCGAGAGCTCAGACAGGACAAAGGACGTGGACGAGAGACTCATACGTCGGCCTTGAGTCCGAGGCGGGCCGCCAGTTTGTCGAGGTAGCCCAGCACTTCGTGCTCCTCGAGGTCCGGGACGCCCCAGATCAGCTCTGAGGCGCCTGCAGCCGCCCAGTCTGCGAAGTCGTCCGCGGTGGGTTTCTTTGCCACCAGGATCCGTACGTCAGGTTCGCCCTCGCGACCGGCCTCTGCCCACTCGCTGCGCAGCAGGTCGGCCTTCGCGGCGATGTCAGTCTCGATTGGGGTGGTCATCCATCCGTCGGCGTTGCGTGCGATCCATCGCATCGTCTTGGGGCCGCCGCCGGCGCCGATGATCACTGGGATTCGGCCTTGCGGTGGCTTGGGGTAGGCCCAGCTGGGTCCGAAGGATACGAACTCGCCCTCGTATGACGCTTCCTCCTGAGTCCACAGCGCGCGCATCGCCTCGAGGTATTCCTTGAGCACTGTTCGACGCTTGTTCGCCGGGACATGGTGGTCGGTCAGCTCGTCGGTGTTCCACCCGAACCCGGCGCCGATAGTGACCCGGCCGCCGGAGAGGTGATCGAGGGTGGCCAGAGTCTTGGCGAGGGTGATCGGGTCGGACTCGACCGGAAGGCAGACCGCTGTCGAGAGGCCGATCTTCTCGGTCACGGCGGCACAGGTGGCGAGGGTGGTCCACGGGTCGAGCGTGCGCGTGTAGCGGTCGTCGGGTAATTCTTCGCCGCCGGTTGGGTGCAGGGCCTCGCGCTTCACCGGTATGTGGGTGTGCTCGGGCACGTAGATGGTGTCGAAGCCGCGATCTTCCGCGGCCTTGGCGAGGGTCGCGGGCTTGATGCCGCGGTCAGATGTGAAGAGCACGATTCCATTGCGCATGACACCAATGTAGAACGTGTTCTATTGTTTGGGGACACCGCTTGGGGATACCGGCTGGACACCAGTCTGGATTGCCGGTGGTTCGAGGAGGAAACAGCCATGACAAACGGGGGCTCAATCCTGCGCGTCGGAGACCAGGATCGGGTTCGCACCTTGACCCTGAACAGGCCCGAGGCGCTGAACGCGTTCAACGAGGCCCTGTACGACGAGTTGACTGTGGCTCTGCGAGACGCGGCTGCCGACGAAGCCGTCGCCGTCGTGCTGCTCACAGGCACAGGCCGTGCCTTCAGCGCGGGCACCGATCTGGCCGAGATGGCCGACCGCGTCTCCAACCCATCCTTCGTGCCCGGCAAACATGGATTCACGGGGTTGCTCGACGCGTTGGAGGCGTTTGACAAGCCACTCATCCTCGCGATCAACGGGCTCGGGCTCGGTATTGGGCTGACCATCATCGGCTTTGCCGACCTGGCGTTCATGTCGACCGAGGCCCGCCTCAAATGTCCATTCTCCAGTCTTGGTGTGGCGCCGGAGGCGGCATCCAGCTACCTTCTGCCGCACCTCATCG
>JBDSQP010000492.1:0-5402 GCA_039929755.1 Aeromicrobium sp.
TGAACATCGTCGGCCTAGACTTGAGGTATGACCGGAATTATCGGCAGAACTCTGGAACGACTGAACTCGGTCGACCACGAGGCGGGGGAGCTGAAAGACAACGCCGAAAAGGCGGGCTGTTCACCGATTTCGACGCAATGTATGCGTGAAAACGTCCAGATTCACGGTGTCCTTCGAAGCGTCACGCTTCGACCCGTCGACGGCATCTCGGCTCTCGAGGCCGAGCTGTACGACGGTTCGGCGAGCGTGACGCTCGTCTGGCTGGGCCGCCGCAAGATCGAAGGAATCTCCCCCGGTAGGCAACTGACCGCCCATGGTCGTCTGGGCATACGCAAGGGCGAGCGCGTTCTATACAACCCCAGCTACGAATTGGGCGCATGACCGACGATGTCGAGTCGGACAATGTCGAGACAGTAGAACAGCTCGTACGTACGCATCTCTCCAAAGCCCTCGGCGGAAAACGTGGCGTGGTCGAGAGCGCGATTCCGACAATCGTGTTCACGGTTTCGTGGATCATCGGCCACGATCTCAAACTTTCGCTGATCGCCAGTGTGGGGTCGGCCGTCGTGTTGCTCGCCATCCGGCTTGCCCAGCGCAGCACGCCACAATTCGTCGTCAACGCCTTGTTCGGTATCGCCATTGCCGCAGTCTTCGCCACGCGATCGGGCCACGCGAAGGACGTGTTCCTTCCCGGAATTCTCTACAACGGCGGCTATTCCGTGGTGTTGGTGCTGTCCATCCTCGCCGGTTGGCCGCTCGTCGGTTTCCTGGTCGGCAGCGTCACCGGCGATCCAACCGGTTGGCACGACGACAAACCCATGGTCAAACTGTGCAGCCGTTTGACGTGGCTCCTGGCCTTGCCCTGTGTACTCCGCGTGCTCGTTCAATATCCGTTGTGGGCGGGCGACCACGTTGCATTGTTGGGGACATCAAAGATCGTGCTCGGCTGGCCCCTTCAGGTTGCGAGCTTCGCGGCAATGGCTTACGTCCTGGGTCGGAACAAGACCCCACTGGCAGAGGCCCCGGGGACGGGGAGCGCCTAGCCCTTGGGGGACAGAAGTTCGCCGAGTTCGTCCTCGGCGTCTTCGGGCGTCACAAACAGCAATTCGTCACCGGCTTCGAGCGAACGATCGCTGTCCGGAGTCTGAATGGAGTTGTCTCGCAGGATTGCCACCAACACCACGTCGTGCGGCCATGCGACATCGCGCACACTTCGACCGACGAACGGCGAATCCTCGGGCATCGTCAGTTCGACCAGGTTCGTGTTGCTTTGCCGGAACGTGAACAGTCTCACCAGGTCGCCGACGGTCACCGCTTCTTCCACGAGGGAAGCCATCAGGCGAGGTGTCGAAACCGCGACATCAACCCCCCATGATTCACCGAACAGCCATTCATTGCTCGGATGGTTGACGCGAGCGACGGTTCGGGGAACCGAAAACTCCGTCTTGGAAAGCAAGGAGATGACGAGATTGGCCTTGTCGTCGCCGGTCGACGCGATGACGACATCGCAACTTTCCAGCTGGGCTTCTTCGAGCGATGACAGTTCGCAGGCGTCCGCGAGGAGCCACTGGGCCGTGGGGACCATGTCTGCGCGAATGGATGATGGCTCTTTGTCGATCAACAAGACGGAATGCCCGTTGTCGAGAAGCTCCTGGGCAACTGAACGTCCTACGGCGCCCGCACCGGCGATGGCGACTCTCATCAGTTTTCCTCCGGTCCGGATTCGAAGACTTTGTGGACCGCTTCGGCGTGGTCCTCGCGAATGAACACGCTCAGGAAATCGCCTTCCTGAATCACTGTTTCGCTGTGTGCGATCTGTCCGGCCCCGAGTCGGGTCAAATAGCCGACGCGAACCTGGGCCGCGGTCTCGAGTTCGGCGATCTTGTGACCTATCCAGGCGAAGGGCGCGTAGATGCCGTCGAGTCGAACCTCGCCTGACGGGTCACGCCAGGCGGGTTCGGAGCCGGCGGGCAAGAGCCGGCGCAACACTTGATCGGCGGCCCAGGGCACTGTGGCAACAGTGGGAACGCCGAGGCGCTCATAGACGCTGGCCCGGCCCGGGTCATAGATGCGGGCGACGACGTTCTCGACGTGGAACTGTTCGCGGGCCACACGTGCCGAGATGATGTTGGAGTTGTCGCCGCTCGAGACTGCGGCGAAGGCATCCGCTCGCTCGATGCCGGCCTCGACGAGGACTCCGCGATCGAAACCCATCCCTGTCACCGTTATGCCCGAAAAGTTCGGACCGAGGCGCCGAAACGCGTCGGGATCTGAATCGATGACGGCCGTGGAATGGCCCCGCTCTTCGAGGCTGCGCGTGAGCGAAGATCCAACCCGACCGCAGCCCATAATCACAATGTGCACGCTGCAGACGCTACACCGCGAGAGTCGCCATTGCGTGCAGGGAGGTTAGTGCGACTAGCATCATGGCCGTGGGAATCGTCGATGTCGCCAAGCGCGCCGTAGTAGGTCGAAAACTGCGCAGCACCCAGTTGGGCGAGACGTTGCTGCCGAAAAGGTTGGCTCTTCCCATTTTCGCCAGCGATGCCTTGTCGTCCGTGGCCTACGCCCCTGACGAAATATTCCTGACCCTCTCGCTGGGCGGCATGTCGGCATACGCGTTCAACTGGAAGATTGGCATCGCCGTTTCTTTGGTGATGCTCACCGTTGTGGCTTCCTATCGGCAGAACGTCCATGCCTACCCAAGTGGTGGCGGCGACTACGAGGTAGCCACCGTCAACCTGGGGCGAAAGGCCGGCGTCACTGTCGCGAGCGCGTTGCTCGTCGACTACGTCCTCACCGTGGCCGTGTCCATCTCCTCCGGTGTGCAGAACGCCTCGTCGGCGTTGCCTTGGCTTGACGGCCACGAGGCAACAGCTGCGAGTGTGCTGGTCCTACTCCTGATGGCGATGAACTTGCGAGGGACCAAGGAGTCGGGCAAGGCGTTCGCCGTCCCTGTCTATGCGTTCATGTTCGCGATCATCGCGATGGGTGTGTGGGGTTACGCGCGCTACATCACAGGCAATCTGCCTAAGGTGGCGAGTGCGGCCTATGACATCGCGCCGGACGAGAAGTATGCGGGAGCCGTCAGTAGTGTCGCGATGGTCTTCCTGCTCGCCCGCGGTTTCTCCTCAGGCTGTACGGCTCTGACCGGGGTCGAGGCGATAAGCAACGGCGTACCCGCTTTCCGCAAGCCAAAGAGCCGCAACGCTGCGACCACCCTCCTCGCTCTGGGCACCCTCTCGATCACGATGCTGATGAGCATTCTGGTTCTCGCCGACCTCATGGATCTGCGATATGTGGAGGATCCGGCTCACCAATTGCTGCTCAACGGCAAGTCCGTAGGCAGAGGGTTCGAGCAGGACACGGTCATTAGCCAGCTGGCCAAGGCGATCTACGGCAATGCGCCGATCATGTTCTACTTCACGATCGCCTGCACCGGCCTCATCCTCATACTCGCCGCGAACACGGCCTTCAACGGCTTTCCGGTTCTGGGATCCATTCTCGCGCGCGACGGCTTCTTGCCCAGGCAGCTCGACACACGCGGTGACCGGCTCGCGTTCAGCAACGGCATTGTCCTGTTGGCGTTCGGCGCAGTCGTTCTGATCCAGGCCTTCAACGCCGAGGTCACCAAGTTGATTCAGCTCTACATAGTCGGCGTGTTCGTGTCATTCGTGCTCAGCCAGTTGGGCATGATTCGCCATTGGACTCGCCACCTTGCCGCCGAGACGGATCCGGCGAAGCGCGCCCAGATGTTTCGGTCGAGGATCGTCAACGGCTTCGGGTTGACCATGACGTTGACGGTGCTCTGCATCGTGCTGGTGACTAAATTCCTGGCCGGCGCATACATCGCGATCATCGCCATGGTCTTTCTTTTCGTCATCATGTTGGCAATCCGACGCCACTACGATCGGGTTTCAGACGAACTTGCCATTGACGACTCCGATGTCATTCTTCCGTCGCGTGTCCACGCTGTCGTGCTGGTAGGCAAGCTGCACAAGCCGACGATGCGAGCCCTCGCCTATGCCCGGGTGTCACGTCCAAACACCATCGAGGCTTTGTCGGTCAAGTTCGATCAGGCCGACACGGATGAGCTCATGCGACGCTGGGAAGAACTCGAGATCAGCGTTCCGCTCAAGATCATCGATTCCCCCTACCGGGAACTTGTGCGGCCAGTTGTCCGCTATGTCAAGGAACTCCGCAAAGCCAGTCCCCGTGACGTGGTGACCGTCTACATCCCGGAGTATGTCGTCGGCCGCTGGTGGGAGCAACTGCTGCACAACCAGACGGCGCTGAGGCTCAAGGGACGACTTCTGTTCACACCCGGTGTGATGGTCACGAGCGTGGCCTATCAGCTCCAGTCGGCGAAGCAGGCCAAGGCGATCAAGGAACGCTCTGCAGCAGGCGACGTTCGTCGCGGACCGCGGGGCTGAGTCACCGAATGCCAGACCCGATTGTTGACGTTGAAGGCATCGCACACGGGGGGCACTGCATCGCCCATCTCGACGGCCAGGTCGTCTTCGTACGCCACACTCTGCCGGGCGAACGCGTGCGAATACGTGTCACCGAACGTACCAAGCGGTTTTTGCGTGCTGATGCGATCGAGATCATCACGCCCGCACTGGGTCGGGTCACCCCGCCATGCCGCTATGCCGGCGAATGCGGAGGCTGCGATTTCCAGCACGTGAGTCCAGCGACCCAGAGACAACTTCTGGGTGATGTCATACGGGAGCAGTTGCGGCACCTCGCAAACTTTGAGTGGAATGGCGAAGTCGAAGTTGTCCACCCCGACGATCTGGGCTGGCGCACCCGAATGACTTATGCCGTCGGACCCAACGGCCGTCTCGGATTGAGGCGCCACCGCACTCATGACGTGATCGCGATCGATGAGTGCGTCATTGCCAGCGATCGGTTGCCGGCAGTTCTCGATGAGACCTGGAAGGCCGACTCGGTCGAAGCTGTCGGTTCGTCCGAGGGCGACCAGTTGGTTGTGGTCGAGGGCAATCGTGGCAAGCTCCCAAAACTTCCGGGCGTTGGTGTCGTGACTGCCGACGGCGAACGCATACGTGGCAAGGCCTCGGTTACCGAACGCGTGGGCGAACACACTTTCAGGGTGAGCGGCTCGGGGTTCTGGCAGGTCCATCCTGAGGCCGCGACGACGTTGGTGGATGCGGTCATGGCCGGCCTCGCGGTTCGTCCGGGCGACCGCGTAGCCGACCTCTACGCCGGCGTCGGCCTGTTCACGGCCTTCCTCGCTGAGGCGGTGGGGGAGTTTGGCGCAGTCTTCAGCGTCGAATCCGATCCGGGAGGATCTCGGGATGCAAGGCGCAACCTCCATGCCTATTCGCAGGTGCGACTTGTCGGCGAAACCGTGGAGGCGGCCCTAGATGGCGGGGTTCTCG
>JBDSQP010000493.1:0-9277 GCA_039929755.1 Aeromicrobium sp.
CTGCGACCGCGAGACACCATGCTCGCGACAGAACTTGATTACCGCTCCACGAGGAGCATCTTCAGACCAGGTGACGATCGCATTGCGCACGTCCACCGGAACCACCTTGTCCGCCATGAACGCATCCTGCGCCGCCGGCTACTTAAGTGTCCGGACGAACCCGAGACATAAATGTCCGGTCCTCCAAAAGACAACACAGACCGAAGATGAGGGTTTGCGGTCGCCCTAGCGCCCCAAAACCCTCATCATCCGTTGATGACCCGACCGGCGATCCAGCCAATCATTCCGGCCGCGTCGCCAGCTGAGTAGGTCGGCCGCATGATGTGGCTGAGGACGAGGCGAACGATCGCTTCGACGGCGTTGTCGAGTTGCTCATCGGTCAAGCCAAGATCGGGGTGTTTGTCGTGAACCACTCCGACGATGGTCGCCTTGGCCACGTCAATGACGCCCTGCGACTCGGTCGTCAACAACGGCACCAGGTCATTCTCACGTTGGTGGATCGAGGAGATCACCGAACGGAGCAGAGGGTTGGACTCGGCCATCGAGAGGGCTCCGCCGCACGCGGCCTCGATACCCTCGACGAAATCGTCGTGCACGAGCAACTGCGTGCGTACGACCTCGAGGAAGCGACCGAGCTCTCGCATGACAAGCTCATCGGCCAGCTCCGGCTTCGAACCGAACTCGTTGTAGACGGTCTGGCGGCTGACCCCGGCGATGTCCGCGATACGCGCCATCGTGACGTCGGACCAGCCGGCACCGACTGTGATCTCCTGGGCAGCATCGAGCAATCGCTCGTGAAGCAGTCCGCGTACATCGCTACGAAAATTGGTCGCCGTCATGAGTCAACGCTATCGGCCAGATCAACCGACTCATCAGACAACAGTTCCACACGCGGCCGTTCGTGGGTGGCGATCCACTTGCGTGCCTGCCGAACGTCGCCGGGGCGGCCGATCGTGATCGCGCCGATGATGACCCCGCCATCGAGGAAGAAGGCACTGAAGTCATGGGCGTCGATAGATCCGCGCACCCGCACGTCGTGGCCGGCTTCGGGCCAACCGGTGACCTGCAGATTGATGCCGTACTGATCGGACCAGCACCACGGAACCTCGACGAACGTGCTCTCGGCTCCGGCCATGGCCTTGCCGACGGCGGTGCCGTGATTCTGAGCGTTCTGCCAATGCTCGACGCGGTGGCGACCACCGAGAATGCCATTTGGTTGGTTGGCCACGTCGCCGGCGGCATAGATGCCGGGCACCGAAGTCTGGCCGCTCGCGTCCACGACGATGCCGCCGCCCAAATGCGGCGGTGAGACCTCGATGCCGGCTTCTTCGGCAAGCTCGGTGGCAGGGGACATGCCTACGGCAACCACGACGATCGGAGCCGACCACGTGCGTCCATCGACCGCACGTACGACCGTCAGCTCGCCGTCGTCGACGATGCTTTCGACAGTCACATCGGTATGCAGGTCGGTTCCGTTGGCCTTGTGTATGTCGGCATACATCTGGCCCAACATGGGCGGGAGCAGGCGCGGCAACGGCAAGGGGGCGGTCTCGAGCATCGTGACTTCACAACCGAGATCGCGGGCACTTGCCGCGATCTCCGAGCCGATCAAGCCGGCTCCGACAACGATGAGGTGCTGTCCGGCGGCCAGTTCGTCTCGCAATTTCGGCACGTCGGCAAGAGTCCGCAAAGTGCGCACGCAAGCCGCCGTCGAACCGTCGGGGTTCGTCAGCTCACGGGCCCTGCCGCCGGTAGCCAGCAACAGACGATCGAACGGGATCGGCTCGCCGTCGGCGAGGGCGACCTTGCTGCCAAGCGTGTCGATGCGCGTCACCTTGACGCCGGTGAGCAGTTGGATGTCGTTGTCTTCGTACCAGGCTTCGGGCTTGATCCGGATCTGGTCGGCAGTTTTGTCGCCGCGGACGATCTCCTTGGAGACCGGCGGGCGGCGATAGGGCAATTCAGGCTCGTCGCCGATGATGACGATTCGGCCCTCGAAGCCGGCCGACCGCATCCCCGCGGCAGCACTGACGCCGGCAATGCCGGCACCAATGATCACCGCGCGTGGCCGAGTCGACTGAGGGAGCGTCATCAGACTGCGGCGACTTCCACCATGGAGAAGTCGGCCTTGGCCGCACCGCAGTCAGGGCACGTCCAGTCGTCGGGAATGTCTTCCCATTTGGTGCCGGGAGCGAATCCTTCTTCTTCCCAGCCCTCGGCCTCGTCGTACTCGAAGCCACACTGTTCGCACTTCCAGACCTTCATCGGTATTCCTCTCTCCTAGCGGCCTCGACGGCCAAGTCACTGTCACTGCGGTTTCCGTCGGCATCCAACAGATTGAAATCCTGCTGTTCGCGTACGCCGCAATCGGGGCAACACCAGTCGGGTTCGATGTCCTCGAACTTCGTGCCTGCAGGCCAGCCCTCACGGGGATCGCCGACAGCCTCGTCGTAGACGTATTCGCAGTTGGGGCAGACGTACGTGCTCATGCAGCCTCCTTCGGTGCGATGGCCTCCTGCTTGCCATACTTCGCGATCCACTTGTCCCTGTTGCGCGGATGAAGGTTGGCACGGGTGACGTCGCCGTCGTAGTGCGACAGGACACGCTTGTCCATGGTCTTGCGCCAGATCGCGGGGATCCAGGTCAACACGATCATGCCCGCATAGCCAGTCGGTAGGACCGGAGACTCCTTGAAGTCGCGAAGCGCCTGATAGCGGCGGGTCGGGTTGGCGTGGTGATCGCTGTGGCGCTGCAGGTGGTACAACAACACGTTGGTGCCGATGTTGTTGCTGTTCCAGCTGTGGCTCGGGTTGACGCGTTCGAAGCGACCGGACTCGAGCTTGGCGCGAAGCATCCCGTAGTGCTCCAGGAAGTTGACCGACTCGAGCAGCCAGATGCCAAGGGCAGCCTGGATCACGAGGTACGGGAAGATCTCCCAGCCGAAGGCGATCATGAGCCCGCCCCAGAGGACGACCGAGAAGGCCCATGCATTGAGTACGTCGTTCTTGAGCGTCCACGGCGAGATGCCGAGGCGGTTGGCGCGCTTCTTCTCCAGACGCCAGGCGCTCTTGAGGCTTCCAATCACGGTTCGGGGCATGAATTCCCAGACGGTTTCGCCGAGACGTGAACTCGCGGGATCTTCGGGCGTTGCCACGCGTACGTGGTGGCCGCGGTTGTGCTCAATGAAGAAGTGGCCGTAGAACGTCTGCGCAAGGGCAACGCGTGCGAACCAGCGCTCGTGCTCTTCTTTCTTGTGGCCGAGCTCATGAGCCGTGTTGATGCCGATGCCGGCAACCATTCCAAGACCAGTGGCAAGGCCGATCTTCTGGATCACGGTCAGCGGATCCTCGATACCCGGAAGCGTGCCGCCACCGAGGAGGTAGGCCCCCCAGACCAGTCCGAGGAACTGTGCGGGGATGAACGCATAGGTCACCCAGCGGTAGTAGCGGTCGTTCTCCAGCTCTTCGAGGACTTCGTCCGGCGGATTGTTGGGATCAAGGCCAGCGACCAGGTCGAACAAGGGGATGAGGACGAACACAAAGAACGGGCCGAAGAACCACCAGATCGTCCAGCCGGTCAGGGCGTAGAGGCCCCAGATCGAGAACGGGATGAGCGGAATGATCGCTCCCATGATCCACAGATGGCGTTTGGTATCGCGCCAAATGATTTCCTGATCGTCAACGGTTGCGTGAAATGCCATTGCCTGCTGCTCCTTGGTCAGTACGGCTGCCTCGCCGTCCATTTACAGAACCATACACAATGTAAAGCGCCCTGACAATAGGGGCAGTAATGTAAATCAGTTGGCCGCAAGCGTGGCGCCAAGGTTTGCAAACGCGGGGAACAACACGACGACGAACAGGACTGGAAACACACACACCAGCAGCGGAAACAGCATCTTGACCGGAATCTGGAGCGCCTTGGCCTCGGCCCGGTACCGACGCTTCATACGCATCTCCTTGGCAAGGTTCCGGACCACGGTCGCGACAGGCACGCCGAACTCTTCGGCCTGGACGATGCTCTTGCTGAACCGTTTTAGATCCGCGACGGAAGTGCGTTCCGAAAGGGCCGAGTACGCGTCCCGCCGCGACATACCCAATCGCATGTCCTGGACGGTGCGGACGATTTCTTCGGCGAGCGGGCCTTTTGAAGAATGGCCCACCCGGGCGAGGGACGCCTCAAAGCTGAGCCCGGACTCGATCGCAATCGTGGCCTGATCGAGGATGTCGGGAAGATCCATCTCTATCTGCTTCTGCCGCTCGACCGCGCGTCCCTGGAGGAGCGCATCGGGGAGCGCGTAGCCCACCACGATGAACACGAACCCGGCGAGGATCATACGGGAACTCGAATTCGCCGAAACGATCGCGAACATGACCAGAACCGCCATGCCTACCAGGACGAATTTAGCGGTCATGATGCTTCGAAGGGTCCATCCAGACGGGTGACCGGCGAGGACCAGATTGCGGTTGGCTTTGGCAACAAGGATCTTCGGCAGGACGAAACGCCCAACCCCTTCCTCACCCAGGGTTTGCAATGACGGGCGCGGCTCTTTGGAACCTTTTTTTCCGCGGGGGTCGTCCAATCCTTCCCTGAGTCGAGCCTTGACCGATCTGCTCGACACGCCGACCAGCCCAAGGGCATAGAGCAAGACGAGTATTGCCAGGATGAAGAATGTCGAACCTATGAGCAACATCAGAACTTCACCTTTACAAGCGCATTCATCCACACTGCGCCGATGGCATACATGACTGCCGAGCCCGAAAGAAGCATGATCCCCAGGGTCGAATTGACCAACGGAGCGAGGTAGCCGGGATTGGAAATGCTGTAGAACATCGCCAGAACAACGGGAAGCGACATGAGCACGACTGCCGATATTCGTCCCTCGGCCGACAGTGCGTGGATTTGCTGCTTCAGTTCATTCCGCTCGCGAATCGTCGTGCCCACCCGATCGAGGACCTCACTCAGATTGCCGCCGGTGTCTCGCTGAATGGCGACCGCATCGGTCACCCAACCAAAGTCCTCGCTCCCCATCCGCTCGGCGGTCTGGGTCATCGCCTCGATCAGGTCACGACCGAGCCGATTTTCGTTGACGATCCGCGCAAACTCTTCCGAAGTCGGCGGATCTGCTTCGACCGACACAGTCAAGAGGGCCCGGGGGAAGCTGTGCCCGGCGCGCAGTGCCGAACTCATGATCTGCATGGTCGTTTCGAGCTGCTCGGCGAAGGCATCGCGCCTGCGGCCGGCGCACATACGCACATACACCTTGGCACCCAGAGGGACAAGAATCGCAAATACGAACGCCAAGATCACGCTGTGCAGGATGATGCCTACACAGAACGCCACGAAGGTCACTGACCCCACCAGAATCACGAGCGACGACTGGGGCATCCGAATGCCCGCGAGCTCCAGTTCCCGGACCGAGAAAGGCGCCCACCCCTTGGATCGCAACCGCCGTTCGATCAAGCGTGTCAGCCAGTCTTCGATTCCGGCCGCGGCAGTTCTCCTTGCGGCGTCCGCAGGCCTGCGACGATCCGCTGGCAGTCGCTGCACGGGGGCCGCGAGCACGGCGTACAGCAGACAGCCGGTCGCCGCAAACGACAGGAAAATGACCAAACCCAGCGAATTCATCTCAAATCCTTTCGGGCTCGAACATTCCAAGTCGATAAGGGATGCCGAGGTCATCGAATCGGTCGAGGAAACGTGGCCTCAAGCCCGTCGCCTGGGCGTGGCCCAGGAATCGCCCTTCCTCATCGAGCCCAGTCGTGTAGTCGAAGAGGAAGGCGTCCTGCAAGACGACAGTTTCACCTTCCATGCCGGTGATCTCGGTAACGTGCGTCACCCGGCGAGAACCGTCGCGGAGTCGCGTTATCTGGATGATCATGTCGACAGCAGAAGCGATCTGCTCGCGCACGGCGCGCAGCGGCAACTCGACGCCGGCCATCAGGACCATGGTTTCGAGTCGGGCGATCGCATCACGTGGCGTGTTGGCGTGCAGAGTCGAGATGGATCCGTCGTGACCCGTGTTCATCGCCTGCAACATGTCGAGGCTTTCACCACCACGAACCTCACCGATGACGATGCGATCGGGACGCATACGCAAGGCGTTGCGCACAAGATCGCGAATAGTCACCTCGCCGTTACCTTCGATGTTGGGAGGCCGACTTTCGAGAACCACCACGTGCTCCTGTTGCATCTTGAGCTCGACCGCATCCTCGATCGTGACGATTCGTTCATCACTCGGTATGAACGATGACAAGACATTGAGAAGTGTGGTCTTGCCAGTGCCGGTGCCACCGGACACAAGAATGTTCAGTTTGGCCGTCACGCACGCCTTCAGGAGTTCGGCGATGGCCGGGGAAATCGTTCCGAAGTCGATCAGGTCTGACACCTGGTACGGCGTGTCCGAAAACTTGCGGATCGTCAAAGCCGAACCATGTACCGCGAGAGGCGGAACCACGGCGTTAACACGCGAACCGTCGGGGAGACGCGCGTCGACCAAGGGCGAGGACTCATCGATCCGGCGGCCGACTCTGGCAACTATTCGTTCGATAACCCGGCGCAGGTGATCTTCGGTCGCGAAATGGAATTCGGTCAGTGTGACCTTTCCGCCTTGCTCGACATAGATCTTGTCGTGGCCATTGACCATGATCTCGGTGACATTTCGGTCTTCCAACAGGCGCTGAAGTGGACCCAGGCCGAGCGCGTCGTCCTCGATGTCCCGTATCAATCGTTGGCGTTCGTCGAAGTTCAGCAGGAGTTGCTCATCCTCGAGGATATTCGAAAGTTCTTCACGAACGAGCCCTCGCAATTGCAGCTCGGTCAGACTCGAGTCATTGATTCTCGTGCCGATGCGCTGGAACAAGGTGTCGATCGCCCGTCCCTTCATCTCAGCCAAGGGATCGAGCGGTGCCGACCTCCTCGGCGCATCGCTGCCGCGGCGGGAGGGCGTCTCTGCCGACTCATCTGTTCGCTGACGGGCGGCGTCAAGCCGGTCACTGAGGCTCATGGCGCATCCACTCCCTTGCGCAATCTCCGTTTGCCTTTCACCGGATCAACCTCAAACCTCGCCGCGAGCGTACGAATGGATTTTTGGACCGGCCCGCCTTTCTTGCGGAGCAGGAGCGGTTCGCCCATGTTTCCGGCCAGCAGCACTTCATCGGAGCGGGGAATCACCACGTTGACGGGGAGGCCGATAATCCCTTCGATGTCGCGAACAGTGACACCCGATTTGCGGTCGGCAAAGTTGAGGACCACATGGCGGTTTTCCGGCATCAGGCTCAACTGCGTCAGCAGATCGATTTCCTTGCGCACCGAACGCACGCATCCGACGTCCATACTGGTGACGAGGACTATGTCGGTTGCCTCTTCGAGTGCCGCCAACGTCGGCTCGGGTATCCCCGCTGCCGAGTCGATCACCACGAACCGGAACTGACCCGCGAGTTGACTGATGAGTTTGCGAACCTGGTCGCCTGTCACGTTGTCATTTGCGGCAGGTGAATCGGCGCCGCACAACACGTAGAACCCTGCAGGGTGGACCGCAAGGAATGTCTTGACCAGCAAGGCGTCGGTGGCTCTGCGCATCATCCGAAGCTCGGCGGTCGCGGCGAAGGCATCGGCGAGCGTATGAGTTGGGCGCAAATCAAGCAGAGTGCTCGCGTCGCCGAACTGCAGGTCAAGGTCGACCAGCACCGTATTCATCGGTGCGATTCCGGCAAGCGCAATCGTGAGATTGGTCGAGACCGTCGACTTGCCAACCCCGCCCTTGGGTGAAGCGATGACGATGACGTGTCCTTCGTCCGAGGCATCTGGTGATGGCCGATTCGAATCGAGCGAGGACCGCGATGTCCTGTCGCTTCCTGCCCGGAGCAACATCACCTGGAGCTCGTTGTCGCTGATCGAGTTGGAGATGACATCACGCACCCCTACGCGCATCGCCCTGAGCAACAAATCGGCTTGGGGCTCCGCCACGAGGATCAGGTGAATACTCGGATACGCCGCTTGGACGCTCTGCGCGTAAGTCAACGCGTGATCGATCGTGACGTTGTCGCCCACGAAGATGATGTCTGGCAGGAATGATTCTCCGGTGCGAATCAGATTCTGGAGGTCCGCCGCACGCTCTTTGTCCACAGCCACGACACGATGTCCCGAAATTGCGGAGATGCGGCCCTCCAGCTCAGGCCCGACGGCCACCAGAAACACGTTACTCATCGGACGACATCCTTGACCTCGATGCGAACCGGATTGCCCAAATCGGTTTTCGGGTTTTGCTTCGTCAGCCAGATATGGCCGAACTCCGAGGCATGCACGATCTTTTCGGCGGTGATCGTATTGACGGCGAATGTCACCATGCGGGTTGCCTGCTGGTCGCCGCCGTCCTGGACTACCGATTTGTCGACACGCAGAACAAACACATGGTTTTCCACCACGTTCGTCTGCTTGACGTCCTCATAGCTCGCGAAGACGCCCACCACGTCGCCGGCCTTGATGTGTTGTCCGAGGAGTCGGGGTGCAGTCAAAGCGATCGTCAATTCCTGCATGCCCTCCGGTATCGAGGAACTGTTCGTGACCTTGGCCCCCTCTCCCGGTTTCGCGAAGCGCGAAAGGAGAAGCTGCTCCCCCGGCTCGAGACTGACAGTCGTTGCAAGGCCTTCGAGTTGATTGAACGAGGTCACTGCGCCTGCGGCAACAGCGGCCACGGGCAGGTTTACTTGCTCAACATTCTGTTTCACCTCGTCGACACCCGCACCAGCCGGAATGCTCGACTTCACCTGCCACGTTTGGCTGAGCTCCGTTCCGGCAAAGGCTCGCTCGTCCGCGCCATGTACGTACCCGATGACACTGACGATTCCCGCCGCCGTCAGCGCGACGGCGGCGACGGCGGCGATGGCTCGTTTGTTCATGACTACTCACTCAGCCTTATGTCAGAGGCGCCGTAGTCGGCGCCAGGTGGTGCGTAGGTGAAGTCGGGGTTCTTCTGAATCGACTTCAGGAAATAGCCCTGAATGCCGTTGCAGCCGACACTTGCCGGCGGATGGACCAGCAGGTTGATCGACGAGCACGCCGGCGCATTGGGATCCGATTGGACGTTGCCCGAGTAGTTCCAGCCGGTGATCCTGAACGGGGCGAAACCAAGGACCTTGACGCCAATTCGGGGCGGGATCTTCGCGGAGCAAATGCCCAGGAGGCAAGCGTCCATCTCAAGGCCAAGCTTGTCCAAAGAGATCGACGGAACATACACGGGCAAGAGGATGATCTGGCCCTTCTTGATGGTGCTGCCGAG
>JBDSQP010000494.1:0-15705 GCA_039929755.1 Aeromicrobium sp.
GGCCGCCCAGTCCGAGCCCGTGTCCGCAGAGGATCAGTTGACCGCGCCGATCCCCCAAGCCACGGCGCCGAAGGAAGAACGGGTCCGGGATGCCGAACACCTGCTCATCGACGAGTTGAGTGAGCGACTCGACACGCTTCGCCTGTTCAACGAGAGCGACGAACTGAACGCCGACGAAATTCTGGAGCGGTTCGGAAGTCAGGGACCCGTCGAAGACAATATGCTCCACGAGCTGAGCGGCACCGCTCCGCTGAAGCATCCGGACCGATTCGAGGAAGCGCACCGGCGCGCCATGCGTGCCCTCGAGGTCTTCGATCGAAATGCGACGAAGTTGCCTGGCAAACTAAGGACCTTCAAGTTTCTGCGACCTTTGGCCGCTCGCGTGGTGCAGATCCTGATCACCGTCGTTGTTCGCTCACATCAGAAGCGAACGATCAACTCGATGCGTGCCCTGTATGCGATGCGCGAAGCAAATGCGGTGGTCAGTTCGCCAGAGCACTCAATGCTCCAGAACGCCCGCAATCAGATGGACGTGCTGATACCAGACCTGACGAAACCGACGAACAGTTTGCCGACCTTCCTCGCGGGCGGCGCCTTGATTTCCGGCAGCTTCTCGATGATCCAACGAGGTCTGCACGACGAAGCGGGTCGGGCTGTCATCGCCGTCGGATTCGTCATCATCGCGCTCGCCTCGTTCTGGAGCGTCCTGCGGGCCGCGGCGATCGCACGGCGACGTACACGCATCTCGCTTGACGCAACGCTCACCGCCCTTTGGGAGACGATCGGCGACGCTGGATCGCCACCCAAGGATCAGAGCAGACTGTTCGCGACCGGAGCCGCGGTTCTCCTTGTGGTCGTGTGGATAGTGATCCCGGTGGCGATCGCCATGATCGTGACGCTCAAGCCGTAGACGTATCTTCTGTGCCCGTCTCGGGCTCGTCCTCTTTGGGCCGCCGCAAACGGAAGTCGGGGTATGTCTGGTCGAACGCCGCGTTGAGCGCCGCGCCGATCAGGATGGCGATCGAGAGGACATACAGCCACAACAGCAAGGCGATAGGCGCGGCCAGCGGGCCATAGATCGAGGTGCCTCCGGTCGACAGACCCAATGCCCACCTCACAAAGTAACTTCCGAGAATCCACATGGCGAGGGTGAACACGGAGCCCGGAACACCGTTGAGCCAGGACTTCCGGACCGGGACCGACAAGTGATAGAGCGACGTCATGAATCCGACCGACAGGACCAGGATCGTCGGCCAATAGAGCCTCGTGAGGAATCGCGCACCTTCTGGGACCGCATCGTGAACGACATCCGGACCGGCCAGGACCAGCGGGACCAACACGATGCCGAGCAACAGCGCGACGACATACATGCCGAATGAAAGTGCACGCGTCTTCACGATGCCGCGGTGGCCGCCCAGCCCGTACATGATCGTGATCGTGTCGATGAAGACGTTGAGTGCGCGCGATCCGGACCAAAGGGCCAGCACGAACCCGATCGAAATCACATCGACGCGGCCGCCGTGCAACACATCGTTGAGGGTCGGCGCGATGACTTCGTCGACAGTGCCGGGCGTCAGTGCTTTGGATGCGATATCGAGGACACGGTCCTTGAGTACCTCCACCTCCGCCACCTGAAAGCGCTGGGCGATGAAACCGATTGCGCCGGCAAGACCGAAGACAAGCGGTGGCAGCGAAAGGATTGCGAAGAACGCGGCCTCGGCAGCCAGCCCGGTGACTCGATAGCGAAAGGAACTTTCGACGGTCTTGACAGTCACTTGCCGCAAGGCATTCGCCAACGCCGGTCGATCTTCCGGCTCAACCGTCATGTCATCTACCGTAGCGATATGGACCCACTGCAGCGTGTACCGGACAACCAAGCCACGCCCCTTGTTGGTTACAACGTCCTCACCGCAGACAAGGCTCTGACCGGCGCAATCGACGCGTATGCAGGTGAAAATGCTGCCGCTGTCGTCCAATCCCTGACTGCCCTCGGCTCATTGGCGGGTTCGGCCGAGGCACGCGAACACTGGCATCTCGCCAACGAGAACGAGCCCAAACTCCATACAACTGACCGCTATGGCAACCGCATCGACGAGGTCGAGTTCCACCCTTCTTGGCATTGGCTGTTGAAGAACGGCATCGGCTTCGGGCTCACGGCTGATCCATGGGTCTCGTCCAACCCGGTGGCCCATGTGCAGCGCGCGGCCGGCTTCTTTGCCTGGGGACAAGTCGAGCAGGGACACACCTGCCCGATCACGATGACGTATGCGGTCGTCCCAGCCCTTCGCGCCGATGACGCGATCGCGAAGCAGTGGACGGCAGGTCTTGCCTCGACGACGTATGACTTCGGATTGAGGCCGCCTGGCGAAAAGAAGGGCTTACTGGCCGGCATGGGTATGACCGAGAAGCAGGGCGGCTCGGACCTCCGTACCAACTCGACGATCGCGACCCCCACTTCGACTCATGGCGAGTATCGGCTGAACGGCCACAAGTGGTTCACATCCGCCCCGATGAACGACGTCTTCCTCGTGCTGGCGCAAGCTCCCGAGGGCATGAGCTGTTTCGTCGTGCCGAGGATCCTGCCCGACGGCAGCCGCAACTCGATCTCGATCGTGCGCCTCAAGGACAAGCTGGGCAACCGGTCGAATGCTTCGAGCGAAATCGAATTCCATGACACGTACGCCTTACGACTGGGCGACGAGGGTCGCGGCATCCGCACGATCATCGAGATGGTCTCGGCGACCCGGATGGATTGCATTCTCGGTTCGGCCAGCATCATGCGCAAAGCCCTTGCCGAGGCCTCATGGCACGCAGCGCATCGATCCGCTTTCGGCGCGAAGTTGTCCGATCAGCCGGCCATGGTCAACGTGCTAGCCGACCTCGCCGTCGAGAGCGAGGCCGCAACAACCGTCGCCCTGAGACTGGCCTCGGCCCTCGACAAGCCGCACGATCCGCACGAACAGGCATTGCGCCGAATCGGGCTCGCTCTCGAAAAGTTCTGGGTGTGCAAACGCACTCCGTTCATGGTTGCCGAAGCTCTCGAATGCCTCGGCGGCAACGGCTATGTCGAGGAAAGCGGCATGCCGCTGCTGTTTCGCGAGTCGCCGCTGAACTCGATTTGGGAAGGGAGCGGCAACGTCAACGCGCTCGATGTATTGCGGGCCCTCAGCCGCGAACCCGAGTCGCTCCAGGCCTGGCTCACCGAAGTCGGTGCTGTCCGTGGTGAGGATGCCCGTCTTGATACTGCGGTCAACGAAGTCCTCAACGAGCTGTCGGACCTCAGCGACGTGGAACTCCGCGCCCGTCGTATCGCCGCCAAGATGGCAATGTGTCTGCAAGGCGCCTTGCTCATCAAGGTTGGACACCCGGCAGTCGCGGATTCGTTCTGTGCATCGCGCCTTGGCGGGGACTGGGGCGGCACATTCGGCACACTCCCCCGCGGTCTTGATCTGGCCGCTATTGTCGAGCGCACCACACCCCACCTGGAGTCCTGAATGCGCAAGCTCGTTACCGCTGCCCTTTTCGCTGCGCTCACAACATTCGTCGTAGCCCTCGGCTTGCGCGCGCCCGATGCCACGGTGGCCTTGCTGACCGTCGGCGCGATCACGGTCCTAGTGACCTGGTTTGCCGCGCAGCATTCGACCGAGGAAGAGTCCGGTCTCGCCCTGGCCAATCCCGCTTCGACCATCGCGTTCACTCTGGTCGGTCGAAGCAATGCCGCCACAATTCTTCCCCTGATCGCAGCACAGATCCTCGGCTCCGTAGTCGCCGGCTTTGCAGCGCTCGGGCTCGACGACAAACTCGGCGAGACCCTGATCTGGACCGAGCCCACTCTCGTCGCGACCGCAGTGGTGACCTTCGTTCTCGGCATCGTCGCAACGTGGCTGCTTTTCGCCATCGACGCCCAGATCAGCGAAGCGTATGCAGCGCTCCCGCCGATCCTCACTGGCGCTGCACTTCCGGTGAGCCTTGGCGCAGCTCTCAACCCGGCCGTCGTGATCGGCCTGGCCACGGCCAACCTCATACCGTGGGATGTGGCGACGGTTGCCGCCATCACCGTGGTCGTTGCCTCGGTTGTCGGCACCTACACGGCCAGTGTGATCTCGCCCACAGAGTAGACGTTCCACTGCGCAAGTCCGGCCTCCTACTGAGCGCGAAATCTCATTGTATGGACCGTCGTCCCACATTTTGGGATTTTGGCTTGTGCCCGGCTCGTGCGCAGTCCACACTCATACACATGTTCGCAGCGTTGACGACCCACCTCGTGGTACGAATCCACGTAGATTTCGGTCGCGCCCGCAACATGATGTGTCGCCTGTAGACGCGCGACCACTTTTCGTTTTCATGGTGCGCGGCGACTTCTAAAGCGTTCGCGCCTTTCTCTCGCCGTGTGCCCCAAGCCCCAGGGACACATCAATGGCAACTGCAGCAGATGCAGGCACAGCACCCCCCGCTCGTCGGCCGCGCCCTAAGCGCGGCGAGGGCCAGTGGGCGCTGGGTTACCGCGAGCCGCTGAATGCCAACGAGCAGTCCAAAAAGGACGACAATCCGCTCAACGTCCGGGCTCGGATTGAAAACATCTACTCGCACGGTGGCTTCGACTCGATCGACCCCGGCGACATGCGCGGGCGCTTCCGGTGGTGAAGCCTCTACACCCAACGCAAGCCCGGCCTCGACGGCGGCAAGACCGGAGCCCTTGAGCCCGAAGAGCTCGACGACAAATTCTTCATGCTGCGAGTGCGCATCGACGGAGGCCAGCTCAATCTGCGCCAGCTCCGCACGATTGCCGACATTTCGGTCGAGTATGCCCGCGACACCGCGGACCTCACCGATCGCCAAAACGTGCAGTACCACTGGATCGACGTCCGCGACGTCCCCACGATTTGGCAGCGGCTCGAAGACGTCGGGCTCTCCACACAGGAGGCCTGTGGCGATTGCCCGCGCGTCATCCTCGGAAGCCCGGTTGCCGGTATCTCCGAAGACGAGATCATTGACGGGACCTGGGCGATCAACGAGATCGAAAGCCGCTTCATCGGTGACAAGGAATTCTCGAACCTGCCGCGCAAATTCAAGACGGCCATCAGCGGGCACCCCGGACACGACGTCGTCCCGCAGATCAACGACATCGCGTTCGTCGGTGCAGTGCACCCCGAGCACGGCGCCGGCTTCGACCTCTGGGTCGGCGGTGGCTTGTCGACCAATCCGATGCTCGCGCAGCGGGTCGGCGTCTGGGTTCCCCTCGAAGAATTGCCGGAGGTCTGGAAGGGCGTCACCAGCATCTTCCGCGACTACGGCTACCGCCGCCTGCGCGCCCGTGCCCGCCTGAAGTTCCTCATCGCCGACTGGGGCATCGAGAAGTTTCGTGAAGTTCTGGAGACTGAATACCTCGAGCGCAAGTTGATCGACCTCGACGCTCCCCCTGCCCCCGAGACGCCTGTCGATCACGTCGGTGTCTTCAAGCAGACCGACGGCAAGTACTTCGTGGGCGCCGCCCCCACTGTCGGACGAATCTCCGGCACCCTGCTCAACCAGGTCGCCGACATCGTCGAGGCCCACGGCAGCGATCGCGTACGTACGACACCAATGCAAAAGCTCGTTGTGCTCGATGTCGAGGAGGACAAGGTCGAGTCACTCATCTCGGCCCTGGCCGAAATCGGCTTGCAGGTACGTCCTTCACAATGGCGTCGCAATACGCTCGCATGCACGGGCATCGAATACTGCAAGCTCGCGATCGTCGAGACCAAGGCACGAGCGGCCGATCTGATCAATCACCTCGAACAGGCAATCCCAGAGCTCGACGTGCCGATAACTGTAAACGTCAATGGCTGCCCCAACTCGTGCGCCCGTATCCAGACCGCTGACATCGGGCTCAAGGGCATGCTCGTACTTGACGAGAGCGGCGAGCAGGTCGGCGGCTTCCAGGTGCACCTGGGCGGCGCGCTCGGCCTCGAAGCTGGCTTCGGTCGCAAACTCCGCGCCCACAAGGTCACAGAAAACGGCCTCAACGCCTACGTCGAGAACCTCACGCACACCTTCCTGAAGGAGCGCGAGAACGAGGAATCCTTTGCCCGCTGGGTCGCCCGCGCCGACGAGGAGTTGCTGCGATGAGCCACGCGCCACCGTTCCACTGCCCGTACTGCGGCGATGAGAATCTGCGACCCCACGGCGAGAAACACGGCGAGTGGGAGTGTCGCTCCTGTATGAGGGCCTTCCGCCTCAACTACATCGGACTACTTGCGCCCGGCAACAACAACTGAATTTCTTCACAGATTGGTCAGCGACCGCTGATCACCACCAGAACGCCCCCGGAAGGAGGCATGCAACATGACCGCACCAGCACTCATTGCTCTTGCGCACGGAAGCCGTGATCCACGATCGGCCGACACCATTACAGCCCTGACGGAGTTGGTCGCATGCATGCGTCCCGACCTCCGGATCGAGCCCGCATTCCTTGACCTCGCATCGCCTCGATTTGACGACGTTGTCGACAAACTCGTGGCCGAGGGTCACGAGGAAATCGTTGTCGTCCCGCTGCTGCTGACCGAGGCATTCCACGCCAAGGTCGACGTACCGGGCGTCATCGCCACAGCGGAAGCGCGCCACGACGATCTCAAGATCAACGCAACCGACGTCCTCGGCGTCGAGACCGCATTCTTCGATGTCCTCGACAAGCGTCTCCGCGAAGCGTTGTCCAAGAACCGCGTACGAGAACTCGATGCGCTCGTCCTCGCGGCCGCCGGATCCACCGATCCTTTGGCCAATGCGATGGTCTCCCGCGCAGCCCGAACCTGGGGCGCCCGACACAAGTTGCCGGTCATCGCCGCATTCGCGTCGTCGGCTCCCCCGGCGGCCGGTGAAGCCGTCCGGGCTCATCGCGCTGACGGTCGCCGTCACGTGGCAGTGGGCTCGCTCTTCCTCGCACCCGGCTTCCTGCCGGACCGCGTCGCGGAGCTCGCCCTCGAGGCAGGGGCAGTTGCTGTTGCCGAACCGCTGGGTGTCGACGTGGAAGTGGCCCGGATCATCTTGGCCCGATATGCGGTCGGCTCGCTCGACCTCGTCCCGCTCGAAGCCCTTTTCGCCTGACGCTTTTCGATTGGAACAAAGCACCGGCCGCCACTCCTTGATGGGGTGGCGGCGGTTGCTGCGGTCAGGCTTTGGCGAGCCTCGCCTTTTCGGCCTCGATGTCGAAGGTGGCCGGAGGCCATTCGAGGTTCAACGCCTCAAAGTGCTCCAACAGCAGTTGGGCGATCGCCCAGTTTCGATACCACTTGTGCCCGCTCGGAATGACGAACCACGGCGCAACATCGGTCGAGCAGCGTTCTAAGGCAATTGCGTATGCCTCCTGGTAGTCGTCCCAAAGGGCCCTTTCGTCAAGATCCCCTGGGTTGTACTTCCAGTACTTAGTCGGATCATCCAGGCGTGCGGCGAGACGTTCCTTCTGGTCGTCGGCCGAGATGTGAAGGAAGCACTTGATGATCGTGCCGCCGCCTTCGACATACCTCGACTCAAAATCGTTGATCGCGCCGTAGCGGCGTTCGATCTCTTTGTCGTCGGCGAGTTTGCGTACGCGACCGATGAGCACATCCTCATACTGCGAACGGTCAAAGATGCCGAGTGTCCCGGCCGCGGGCAACGCCTTGTCGATGCGCCACAGGAAGTCGTGGGCGAGCTCCTCCTTGGTCGGCTTCTTGAACGACGTGATTCTGACCCCGGACGGATCGACGAGCCCGACCACATGCCTGACAATGCCGCCTTTTCCGGAGGTATCCATTCCCTGAAGCACCAACAACACGCTCTTGGTGTCGGTCTTGCTGAGGCCGTTCGCATACAGGCGCTCCTGAACATCGGCGAGCGCTTCACCGGTTGACTTCATCAGCGCCGGTGCATCCTTCTTCGACCCCTCGAATCCGGTCGTGTCGTCCGAGTCGTATACCGACAGGTCGACCTTTCCGGGGTGAACTTTGAGTGCTTCGCCAAGAGTCTTTGCCATGGCCGCAGTATGCCCGAAACGAAGCGGCCGGCACTAGGCTCATCGCATGGATCCGGACATACGCGCGCTCGAGGAGATGTATGCCTACCCACTGACACGCAAGCCATGGATCCGCACCAACTTCGTGAGCACGCTCGACGGGGCCGCCTATGCCTCCGATGGTCTCTCAGGATCGCTAGGCGGACCGGCAGACACCAAGGTCTTCGGGTTGCTCCGGTCGCTGGCCGACCTGATCATCGTCGGTGCCGGAACCGCGAGGGCCGAAGGCTACCAACCAGTCAAGCCGGACGAGGTGGACGCCGATCTGCGAATGCGCCTGGGGCTCGCGCCGGTGCCGCCGATCGCCGTCGTTTCGAACTCGCTCAACATTCCGATCGGACTCGTGGCACCTGGGCAGATTGTGATCACGACCGAAGACGCCCCCGCAGCGCGAGTCGAAGCCCTTCGCGAACAGGTCGACGTGATCACCGCAGGCAAAGGCGAGATCGACTGGTTGACGGTGATCGACCGACTCGGAGCGCACGGACTCAACCGGGTTCTGTGTGAAGGCGGGCCGACGTTGCACGGCCGGTTGATTGAGCTTGATCTGGTCGACGAACTCTGCCTGTCGATTGCCCCGGTGATGGCGACCGGCACGGCACCACGAATCGGCCACGGACCGAAACCGGTTCAGAATTCCATGAGTCTGGGGCATTCGCTTCAGGTCGATAACTTGCTGCTCACCCGCTGGGTCCGAGAGCGCTGAGCGCCGGACTATGGTGGAGATACCGATGAAGGGATCAAGCCATGTATGACGTTGCTTTGCTCATTGAACGCCAACTCACTGCGCTCGACGCAGATCAAATCGTGGCTCTCCACGAGGGCCTCGACGAGCCCGTTTCCTATCACATACTGCTCCCGGTCGAGAGCTCCACGGCGGTGCTTTCGTCCTCGATGAGTGCCCTTGGCGCCGGCCAGTTCATGCCTCCGACCGAGCCTGACGTCCTCGCCGAAGTTCAGCGAGAGATCAAGACGGCGGGTCAGTCCGAGCTCGATGCCAGCGCGGCATTGCTGCGGGCGAGGGCGAAAAACGTCTCTGAGGTTCTCACCGAGGATGACCCGATCACTGCCCTCGCGGAGCTGGTGCAAAAGACGAATTCCGCCGAAGCCATCATCTTGACCGAACCTCACATCGTGTCTGAGTTCTTCCACGTGGACTGGACTTCACGCGCCCGCCGCAAACTCAATGTGCCAACCCTTCATCTGCTCGAGCACGTACCGTTTGACGCTCAAAGGTAATCTTGACTCATTGGTTTTGACATCGAAAAGACCGACGACGAATGGCGCTCCGAACTAAACGCTGCCGAATATCACGTTCTTCGTGAGGCCGGCACCGAGCGGCCGTTCAGCAGTTCCTATGAGACCGATCCCACAGTCGGCGTCTATGCCTGCCGGGCCTGCGGCGCCGAGCTCTTTCGCAGCGATACAAAGTTCGACGCGCACTGCGGTTGGCCCGCGTTCTACGAGCCACTGGCCGGCGACAGCGTCAACTACATCGAGGACAAGTCCCTCTTCAGCACCCGCACTGAGGTTCGATGTGCGAAGTGCGATTCCCACCTCGGCCACGTGTTCAAGGGCGAGGGTTTCGACACCCCCACCGATGAGCGCTTCTGCATCAACGGCATCAGCCTGAAGCTTGAGCCGGATACCTCGACCTCTTAGGGCCAGAGCGCAGTGAGTTCGGCGGGGCTCTTTCTACGACCGGTGTAGAACGGGGTTTCCTCGCGTACGTGCATGCGTGCCCGGCTCGCCCGGAGTTCGCGCATCAGGTCGACGATGCGGATGAGTTCATCAGCCTCGAAGGCCAGGATCCATTCGTAGTCGCCCAGGGCGAATGACGGCACTGTGTTTGCCCTGACATCGGCATAGTCGCGGGCTTGCATTCCGTGTTCGCGGAGCATGTCGCGGCGTTCCTCGTCCGGAAGCAAATACCACTCGTACGAACGGACGAACGGGTAGACGCAAACGTAATCGCGGACCTCTTCCTCAGCCATGAATGCCGGGACATGCGACTTGTTGAACTCGGCCGGACGGTGGACGGCCATCTGCGACCACACCGGGGTCATCCGCGTACCGAGGGCGGTCCTGCGGAAGGCGTTGTATGCGGCCTGAAGCGCGTCGGACTCCGACGAATGCCACCAGATCATCAGATCGGCGTCGGCACGAAGTCCACTGACGTCGTACGTGCCACGCACGATGACGTCCTCTGAGGCAAGTTTGGCAATGAGTGCATCGATCTCTGCCGCTTCGCTCGCGCGATCGGCATCGCCGAGAACACGCTCGAGCTTGAACACCGACCACATCGTGTAGCGGATCGTCTCGTTGATTTCCTTGGCCAGTTTGCCGACGTTCGCGATATTGCTCATGCCTTCATCTTCGCAAGGTCACTCAACAGCCGTGCGGCCGCTCCCTGTGCCGAGGAGATCACGGCGGGTATGCCGACCCCGCGATAGGCGGCGCCGCATACCTCGAGCCCAGGAACCAGGGCGATGTCGGCGTCGATTGTCGCGATTCGCTCGAGGTGCCCGACGTTGTATTGGGGCAGTCCCCCACCCCAACGTGTGACCAGGGCGTCTATCGGTTTGCCCGTGATGCCGATGGCCTCATGCAGGTCGAGGAGGGCGATATCGATGAGTTCGGCATCATCTCGCTGGAGAAGTGCTGTTTCGCCGGCACGTCCGATCGAGCAGCGGAAGACGATTGTGTCCTCGCCGGCGGCCTCACCGACCCAATCCCACTTGATCGACGAAAACGTGGCGGCCTTGATCGCCTTGCCGTCAACAGGGGGGACCAGAAATCCGGAACCGGGGGGCAAAGCCGGAAACGCAGACCGAGGCATCACAAACGTGATCACGGCCATCGACGCGTAGCCGATGCCGGCCAGGGCGAACGCAGCATCGGGCGCCGACTCGGCCAACAACCGTGCCGCCGCCGTTGCGGGTGCTGCCACGATGACGGCGTCGGCATGGACGATCTCGGAGTCAATGGTGGGCCCTACAGTCAGATCCCAGCCGTCGTCGGTTCGAACCAGTTGACGCACCGTTGCGTTCGTTCGGATCTCAGCGCCACTGGCATCGGCGACAGCCTGAGGTAGCTGGCCGACGCCGCCAATCAGGCCCGCGAATACAGGGCCAGCAGCGGCCGCACGGGCTCGTGCGGCTTTTGCGCCCTCAAGAAGGTCGTCGCCAAGGGCCGCAATCTGTGGCGCGACGGCCTGGAGGGAGAGCTCGGAAGCGTCGCCCGCATACACACCGCCAAGGAGCGGTTCGACGAGTCGGTCGACGATGTCAGAGCCGACGCGTTCCGCCACGAAGGCTGCAACGGACATATCCTCCGACGGCGCAGGAACGCTGACGGACCGCGGCCGCTCGGCGACAATGCCCGAAGCATCGAGCAAATCGAGGTCCGATGGGATGCCCATCACCGTCGGAGGCATCGTGCGTATGGCGCCACGGGTCCAGATTCCGGCGGACATGGTCGCCGGGTGGACGAGTTTGTCGCCGAGCCCGACCGCTTCGATCAGGTCGACGGCCTCGGGCCGCCGGGCGAGGATCGACTCCGCGCCCAGGTCGACCGTTAGGCCACCGACTGTGCCGAGACGCAGCTTCCCCCCGATGAATTCCGAACCCTCGAGGACGATGATTTCAGCGTCCGGCGCGGCAACCGCAAGTGCTTGGGCGGCCGTTAGTCCTGCAATGCCTCCACCGATGATGGCGACGCGCATGCGAACCTGCTCTCGTTATTGCTGTTCCCTTATGACTGCGAAAGTTCGTAGCCGTGGATGAAGTCGACAAGCCGCGACAAGGCGTCAGGGTCGGTTGCCGGCAGCACTCCGTGACCCAGGTTGAAGATGTGTCCTGGAGCGGACCGACCGGCCTCGATGACCTCGGCTGCCTTGGCCGTCATGACCTCGGTCGGCGCGAAGACCGCAGTCGAGTCGAGGTTGCCCTGAAGGGCCTTACCGCCGCCGACCCGTTTTGTGGCCTCATCGAGTGGCACACGCCAGTCGACGCCGACGACATCCGCGCCCGCATCCCCCATCGACTGGAGGAGCTCACCCGTGCCGACACCGAAATGGATTCGTGGGACGCCCAGGTCGGCCACCGATGACAACACCGCAGCCGAATGCGGTTTGACGTACAGGTCATAGTCAGCGAGCGACAGATTACCGGCCCACGAATCGAAGAGCTGAACTGCTGACGCTCCCGCTTCGACCTGGACGCGAAGAAACTGTCCGGCAATCGCGGCCAGACGACCCAGAAGGGCATGCCACAACTCGGGGTTGGAATACATGAACTGCTTGGTGAGCCGATGATCCTTGGACGGTCCACCTTCGATCAGATACGACGCGAGGGTGAACGGGGCGCCGGCAAAGCCGATGAGCGGCGTACTGCCCAGCTCGGCAACGAGCGCCTTGACCGATTCGACAATCGGAGTGACATCATCGGGTTCGATATCGCGGAACTGGGCGAGCTGATCGGCCGAGCGGATGGGCTCGGCAACGACAGGACCTGTGCCCGGAACGATGTCAAGGTCGACGCCGATCGCCTTGAGAGGCACCACAATGTCGCTGAAGAAAATTGCTGCGTCGACGCCGTACCGGCGGACCGGCTGCATCGTGATCTCGACGACCATGTCGGGCCGAAAGCACGACTCGAGCATAGGTACGCCTTCGCGCAGTTTGCGGTACTCGGGCAGCGAACGGCCGGCCTGGCGCATGAACCACACAGGCACGTGAGGGACCGCTTCGCCCCGGCAGGCTCGCAAGAAGGCGCTGTCGTTCAATGCCGAATTCTGTGGTGAGGTCACAGGATGAGTCTCGCAGGCCAACCGGAGTGTCAAAACCTGAGGTTGCCCTTCGAAAGGCCTACGATCAGGGTTGTGGGTGCACAAAGCGAACAAGATGGCACTCCCGCAGAGTTCGTTGCTGCTGTGGAGCAGATTCGTTGTGCCCAATTGCGACCCGAAGTCGTCGCCGACGAAATGCCCGCGCCCAAGCGCATCGCCCCCTATTCATATGCCATGACCGGTGACGTTGTCGTCGGTCAGGAGGATCTCGGCACCGGCCGATTCATCCTTTTGCACGATCCGGCCGGCAACGATGCCTGGCAGGGCACGTTCCGATGCGTCACTTTCGCCCGTGCCGACGTCGATCCCGAGATGGCCGCCGACTCGGTGCTCCCCTCGGTCGGTTGGAGTTGGCTGGTCGAGGCCCTCGAGTCGCGCGGTGCAGAACACATCGCGGCCAGCGGCAGTGTGACCGTTGTTCGTTCCGAATCGTTCGGCGCTATGAAGGATGACGGCGGCGACGCACAACTCGAGGTTCGTGCCTCATGGACTCCGATGTCGGCCAAGGGAGATCATGTCTCGGCGTGGTCCGACCTTCTCTGCACATTGGCCGGTTTGCCTCCGCTCGCTCCCGGTGTCATCCCTCTTCCCAACAGGCGTGGCCAGCGGTGACTTCCACAGAACCCGCCGACGAGACAGGTGCCGCTGAAGAAGCAGATCCAGTCGAGGTGGCGCCGCCTCCACTCGAGTTGCGCGAGCCGCTGACTCCCGTTGTCGACTCGCAGGATGCCCTCGACGAGGTGTGTCGCCGCATCGCGGCAGCTACTGGGCCGGTGGCACTCGACGCTGAACGAGCCTCTGGCTATCGCTACTCCCAGCGCGCCTATCTCGTTCAGATCCGTCGCGAGGGCGCCGGCTCAGCCTTGATCGACCCGATCGCGTTCGACAATCTCAAAGGCCTCGACGAAGCCATCGGTGACGCCGAATGGATCCTCCATGCAGCTTCACAGGACCTCGCCTGCCTTGCCGAGATCGGTATGCGTCCTCGCGCACTCTTCGACACCGAACTCGCCGGCCGCTTGCTCAACCTGCCGCGAGTCGGCCTGGCTGCCCTCGTCGAGAGCCAGCTGGGACGGAGTCTCGCCAAGGAACACTCGGCCGCCGATTGGTCGACGCGCCCATTGCCTGATCCGTGGTTGCACTACGCAGCACTCGACGTCGAGGTCCTCGTCGAACTTCGTGACCTGCTCGAAGCGCAACTCGTCGAAGCAGGCAAGCGCGACTGGGCCACGCAGGAGTTCGAGGCGCTCCTCTCCTTCACCGGCCCCGCCATCCGCAAGGAGCCGTGGCGACGCACTTCCGGCATACACAAAGCCCGCGGACGTCGCGCTCTCGGCGTCGTACGCGCACTGTGGGAGGCGCGCGACTCGATAGCCGCAGATCGGGACATCACGCCGGGACGCATACTTCCCGATTCGTCCATCCTCGAGATGGCGTCTGCGCCGCCCCAGGACATGTCGACCCTCAAAGGCTTGCGTTCGATGCGCAACCGCGGACCGCGTCGATTCCTCAGCCAATGGCATGACGCCATCGAGCACGCCTTGGGCCTCGACGAGGGTGATCTCCCCACGATCGGCCAACGATTCGACGGACCGCCGCCACCGCGGTCCTGGGCCGACAAGAACCCCGAGGCGGCCGCACGACTCAGTGCCTGCCGCGAAGCAGTGGCCAAGATTGCCGAAGACAACAATGTGCCCGCCGAAAACCTGATCTCACCGGGCTCGGTCAGGCAACTTGCCTGGGATCCGCCGGCCGAACATACGCCGGAGGCCGTCCGCTTGAAGCTCGCCGAGGGCGGAGCGCGTCAGTGGCAAATCGATCTCACGGCGGACCAGTTGGCCGAAGCGCTGAATGCACGACCAACCGAGCCAGAACCGGCCGAGCCAGAACCAGCCGAGCCAGATCCAACGCTGTGACATATGCAACGCTGTGACATATGCAACTACATAGGTAAGCCATTCCTAAGTTAGACTCGTTCTTGTGTTTGCGAATCTATTGATCGGCCTGCGTGAGGGTCTTGAAGCCAGCCTTGTCGTCAGCATCCTGATTGCGTACCTCGTCAAGGTCAATCGTCGCCATGAGATCCGTTTCATCTGGATCGGCGTCGGCTCGGCAATCCTCGCTGTCGTAGCAATCTTCGGCACGATCACGCTCGTCTTCGACAACCTGTCGTTCTATTGGCAGGAAGTTGTCGGCGGCACCATGTCGATCCTTGCCGCCGGCCTCGTCACTTGGATGATCTTCTGGATGCGGCGCACCGCACGCACACTCAAGCATTCGCTCGAAGGACAGATGCACGACGCGCTCAATCTTGGCGCCGGAGCGTTGATCACCATCGCCTTCCTGACTGTCGGACGGGAAGGACTTGAGACCGCAGCAATCATCTGGTCGACCATCATCGGCAGCTCCTCTGGTGGCCCTTTCATCGGCGCAACTCTCGGCATCGTTATCGCTGTCGTACTCGGCTACCTGATCTACCGCGGGGCCCTCAAGGTCAACCTTTCGAAGTTCTTCACCGTCACTGGTGCGCTCCTGATCGTGGTGGCCGCGGGCGTCCTCGCCTACGGAGTGTTCGACCTGCAAGAAGCCGGCGTACTGCCAGGGTTTGCGCATCGCGCCTTCGACATCTCCTCGACGATCCCGCCCGACAGTTGGTACGGCACGCTCCTCAAGGGCACTCTCAACTTCCAGCCCGATCCTTCGTGGCTTCAGGTCGTCGCGTGGATCGCTTACATGATCCCCGTGCTCTACCTCTACCTCGGCCGATCGAATACTCCAGCGCCGAGTAAGCCACGCGAACAGGTCCCCGCACCTTAATCGGTTTCCTT
>JBDSQP010000495.1:0-1694 GCA_039929755.1 Aeromicrobium sp.
ACCGCCTTGGTGAACACCAGGGCACCGGTCAGACAGATGTCCACCTGCCGCCGGAACTCCTCGACCGGCATCGTCAAGAGACCTTTGTGGTTGAACTCCATCGCGTTGTTCACCAGGATATCGACGCGACCCCACCGCTCCATCGCCGCCCGCACGACCTCGAGCGCATGAGTCGTGTCCGTGACGTCTCCACCCATGGCGATCGCCTCACCACCGGCCTCGACGATGACTCGCGCCGTCGCCTGCGCGACTGACTCGACGATGTCGGTGCACACGACCCGCGCACCCTCGGACGCAAGACCGGCCGCCAACGCGCCGCCGATATTGGCACTCGCGCCCGTGACGATCGCGGTCCTGCCCTCCAAGCGACTCACAGGATGATGCTGACCTTGCCGTGCGGGCGCAGCGCATCGAGCACCATGACGGACTTGCGGCTGACAAACCGGAACCCGGTCACCTCGTCCGCCTCCATGATGTGGCGATACTGACCCGTATACGTATCGAGGACGCCGGAACGGACGCGATAGATCGCGAAGTTGGCGAGCACGTGCAGGCGACCCTCATCCGCTTCCATCGCGCGGACGTTGGTGACGAGGCGCCGGGTCGCCGAGTGGGGGTACTCGGAGTGCGCAGAACGCGTCAGCAACGAGTTGACGCGCTGCTCGAGCAGGAACCGGTCGTCATGGACGAGGAAGAGGTCACGAGCCGGGTCGCCGTCCGGACGGTCGGTGGCCGGGATCTCGTAGTATCCGCCGGGCGCGAACAGATCGAGCCATTCGTGCAGTCGCCACTGGTCCAGCAGTTCGGCCTCCTGGAAGAGGAATTGCTCGACGTCGACCAGGACCTCTCGCGAGACCGTCGACCGAAATCCGGTTTGTGTCGTCAAACTCATGGTGGTGCCTTTCGTCGCGTGGTGAGGTCTGGTGGTCAACCGGCGAGCCGGCCGAGGAGTTCGCGAGCGACGATGATGCGCTGGACCTGTCCAGAGCCTTCGAAGATGTCCATGATCTTGACGTCGCGGTACCACTTCTCGAGCAGAAGTTCTTCGCTGGCGCCTTCGGGACCCAGCAGCTGCATGCAGCGCCGGATGATGCGGTCGCAGGTCTGCGGGGCATAGCTCTTCGCGATCGCCGGGCTGTAGCGGTTGGGGGTGCCGTTGTCGAGCACAAATGCCGCCTTGTAGTTGACCCGGCGGGACCGCTGCAGCGCCTGGTTCATGGCGTCCAGATCACTCTGCACGGCCGCCCAGCGTTTCGGGCTGAACCCTGCCTGCTGCCCCTTGAGCAGCTTCGTGGTCTCGTCGATCGCGGCCTGCGCCAGGCCGACGGCGATGCCGGCCATGTTGGGTCGGTTGTTCGACAGCGCCGTCAGGGCGCCGCCCTGGCCCGACACCTTCGGCCCATCGTCCACCGGACCGCTGGAGTTCCACCCGAGACGGTTCTCGATCGGCACGCGGCACTCTTCGAAGAGGAGCTCCGAGGTCTGCCAGCTGCGGATGCCGAGCTTATCCTCGTTCTCCTTGGCGATCGAGAACCCAGGCGTGCCTCGCGGCACGATGAAACAGGCAATGCCCTTGGCGCCCAGGGACTTGTCAGTGTTGGCGAAGACGGTGATGTAGTCCGAACGCGCCCCGTTGGTGCAGTACATCTTGGAACCGTTGATGACCCAGGCGTCGCCGTCCTGCACCGCCGTGG
>JBDSQP010000496.1:0-5916 GCA_039929755.1 Aeromicrobium sp.
GATTTATCTACGACGTTGACACGGGATTACTCAAACCCATCGTCTAGCAAATGTCCGCGACATCGGCCCACCTTTGCGCCATGATGAATTGGGGTCTCATTAGCGAAGGGGCATGACATGCGTAAGACATATCGAATCCTCGCCGACATCATTGCCATTGAAGTCGTGATCCAGGCAATGATGATCGTGTTCGCAGTCGCCGGATTGTTCAAGTGGATCAACGACGGCGCAACTCTCGACTCGACAGTCGTCAAGTCGTGGGAGACCGAACATCCGACCTTCACCGGATCCATTGGCCACTTCATCCACACTATGAACGGCACCTACCTGATCCCATTGCTGGGCATCATCCTGTTGATCGTGTCTCTTTTTGCGAAAGTCGACGGCGGCATCAAGTGGGCGGCAATAATTGCCGTTTCGATCGCCGTTCAGGTCACGGCCGGCCTCACCGCCGAAAGCGTGCCAGCGATCGGACTGGTGCACGGGCTCAACGCGTTTGTATTGTTCACCGCCGCGCTGATGGCCGCTCGAGCCGCCAAGGGAGCAGCAGCGCTCAAACCCGAGACTGCCGCTCCGGCAATGTAAAACGTTGCACCGGACCTTGGAAAGAAAACGGCTGCTGTTCGCGTCGGTCGCGACAATCGTGGTGCTGGCACCGCTTGCGTGGTTCTGGCAAGCAAGCCTTATTCCCGGGACCTACTCGGTCATGGATATGGGCTATCTCGACTATGGCGGCGGTTCACGGTCCTCTGCGGGTCATGACGGCCAGCACTCGATGAGCCTTAGGGATCTGGTCGAGACTACCGACCGGCCAGCTGACCTCGTCGTCAACCTTTCGGCGCAACGAAAGATGTTCGAAGTCTCGACCGGTCACCCATTCGACGGATACACACTGAACGATCGATCGCCCGGACCTGCCATTACAGCGCATGTCGGGGAGCTCGTCGAGGTGCATTTGCGCAATACAAACGTCGACGACGGAATCACCTTGCACTGGCACGGCGTCGACGTACCCAATGCCGAGGACGGGGTCGCCGGCGTAACCCAGAATGCTGTCGGCCCAGGCCAGAAACACACCTATCGGTTCGTCGTCGACCAGGTCGGCACCTACTGGTACCACTCGCACCAGGTCTCGCACAAACAGGTGGCCCGCGGACTTTTTGGTGCTCTAGTCGTCCTTCCTGCCGACGGCGTGGGTGAGGATCGCGATGTCACGGCGCTGGCGCACACGTACGCCGGCACCCGCACGATCAACGGAGTCGCAAAAGACCTTCATGTGGACGCCGCGCAAGGGCAAAAGGTGAGGGTGCGTGCCATCAACACCGACATCGGCGCTATGCAGGTGTGGTCCGACTCCGAATACCGCGTTGCGGCCATCGATGGACGGGACCTAAACAAGCCGACGCCGGTGTCTGGAGAAGCACTGACCGTGACGGCCGGCGGTCGCGCCGATCTTGTCGTGACATCGCCGGCCAGGGTTCAGATCGGCGGAGCGACGGCCATGTTGATCGGTCCCAGCGACGCTGGCGTTCCCAAAAAGCCTGTACAGCCCACCAAAAGGCTGGACCTGCTGTCGTACGGATCCGGGGCACCCATCAGTTTCGATCCGACACATGCGGATCGCAAATTCACTTACTCTGTCGGCCGCAGGCCCGGTTTCATCGACGGCCGTCCGGGCGTGTGGTGGACCATCAACGGCCACCTGTTCCCCGACGTGCCGATGTTCGTGGTGCGTGAAGGCGAAGTGATCGTGATGCACATCGAAAATCACACCGGCGACGCACACCCGATGCACCTGCACGGTCACCACGCAGTCGTTCTCAGCCGAGATGGCAAGCGGTCGAGCGGAAGCCCGTGGTGGACCGATTCGCTCGATGTCGAGTCCGGTGAGCGTTACGACATCGCGTTCGTGGCGAACAACCCGGGCCTATGGATGGACCATTGCCACAACCTCGTCCACGCAGCCCAGGGCCTGGTTGCTCACCTGATGTATGAAGGCGTGACCACGCCGTACAAGGTCGGGGGCCACTCCAAAAACTCTCCGGAATGATCCCGGAGCCCCTCAGGCGTCGATCTGTGCGGCGTCGAGTTCGTAGGCGCCCTGCACGATAAATTCCTTGCGCGGCGCAACCTCATTGCCCATGAGCAACTCGAACACCGCGGCTGCCTCTTCAGCATCGTCGACTGTGAGTCGACGCAAGGTTCGGTGGCGCGGCTCCATCGTCGTCTCGGCCAATTGGTGCGCATCCATCTCGCCAAGACCCTTGTATCGCTGCACGGGATCCTTCCAGCGAATGCCCTTCTTGGAGAGTTCCGCGAGCTTGCGCTGTAGCTCGGGATCGGAGTAGGTGTAGACGTACTTTTCAGCGCCCTTCTTGGGGTTGGTCAACTCAACTCGATGCAGCGGCGGCACTGCAGTAAAGACGCGGCCCGCCTCAACGAGTGGGCGCATGTAGCGGAAGAAGAGCGTCGCCAACAGACAACGAATATGTGCACCGTCGGAATCGGCGTCGGCCATGAAGATGATGCGGCCATAGCGACATGCGTCCACGTCGAACGTACGCCCCGAGCCGGCGCCGACGACTTGGATAATCGACGAGCACTCGACGTTTTTGAGCATGTCACCGATTGAGGCCTTCTGCACGTTGAGGATCTTGCCGCGGATGGGCAGCAGCGCCTGATACTCCGAATCGCGGGCCGATTTGGCGGTGCCGAGGGCCGAGTCGCCCTCGACGATGAAAAGCTCACTGCGTTCGACATCGTTGCTGCGGCAGTCGGCAAGTTTGGCCGGCAGCGCACTCGACTCGAGTGCGTTCTTGCGGCGTTGGGTATCGCGCTGTTGGCGGGCCATGATGCGCGTCCGGGAAGCGCCGACAACCTTTTCCATCACCAGTCGGGCCTTGGCCTTGTGCGCCGTCTTGTTCGACGTCAGGAATGACTTGAGCTCGCTCGCGACGACCTTGTTGACTATTGCGGTGACCGCCGGCGTACCGAGGATCTCTTTGGTCTGGCCTTCGAATTGAGGTTCGGCGAGACGTACTGTGACGACAGCCGTCAGTCCTTCGAGAACGTCGTCTTTGATGATCGCCGGATCATTGGCCTTGAGCAGCCTCGTCGAGCTCAGAACGTCATTAAAGGTCTTGGTGATTCCGCGCTCGAAGCCGTTGATGTGGGTGCCGCCCTTGGGCGTCGCGATGATGTTGACGTACGACCGCACATCGGTGTCGTAGCCGGTGCCCCATCGCAACGCGATGTCGACGCCGAGTTCGCGCTCAACATCTTGTGGCGTCATGTGGCCCTTGTCGTCGAGCAAGGGCACCGTCTCGGTGAAAGTGTCCATGCCCTGCAACCGCATCACGTCGCTCACGGCTTCGTCCTGCGCCAGGAAATCACAGTATTCGGCAATGCCGCCGTCATGCTTGAAACGCTCTTCAACGGTGTCCTCGGTGCGTTCGTCACGAATGACCAACTCGAGGCCGGGCACGAGGAACGATGTCTGGCGTGCACGGGTGATTAACTCGTCGTAGGAGAACGCTGCGCCCTTGATGAAGATTTGCGGGTCGGCCCAGTAGCGCACGCGCGTACCGGTCTTGGCCTTCGCGACGCGGCCGATCTTGCGCAGCTCATTGGTCGGCGTGAACACGGCATCGGGTCCGTCACCCTTGAAGGTGCCCGGCGTTCCCCGGTGGAATGACATTGCCCACGTCGCGCTGCCCTTGTCGACCTCGACGTCAAGACGGGAAGACAAGGCGTTGACGACAGAGGCGCCGACGCCGTGCAGACCACCGGTGGCGACGTATGAGCCGCCGCCGAACTTGCCGCCGGCATGAAGTTTGGTGAACACCACTTCGACGCCACTGAGACCGGTCTTCTTCTCGGTATCGACGGGAATGCCACGACCGTTGTCGTGTACTTCGACCGAGTGATCGGCGTGCAGGATGACATCAATATGAGTGCAGGCGCCGGCGAGGGCCTCATCAACGGCGTTGTCGATGATCTCCCACAGACAATGCATGAGTCCGCGGGTATCGGTCGAACCCACATACATACCCGGCCGTTTGCGAACAGCCTCGAGGCCTTCCAGCACCAGGAGATTTCGGGCGTCGTATGTCGTTTCTATGATCGGAGTCCTAGCGCGCAAAAGCAGTCAAAACCGCCGGAATGGCGGCCTGGCTCCACGATAACCGGGAGCCTCCGTCAAAGCGCAGAGACACGCGGCGCTGACGATGCCGGTCGACTTCAATAAATGGCTCGGCGCGCCGTGCGGCGCCTACCGGGAAAAGTTGTCTCTGGGGAGTATTCATGTCATATGAAGACCTTGGGTCAGTGGGAATACCAATCCGTGAAAGAATGTTGTAACCACTGAATCAACGTCCCAATGTGAGAAGAGGTCAGACATGACGGCAATTGCTGAACAGACGTCAGCGCTTAACGCGACGGATCGTTGCGATCGCTGTGGTGCTCAGGCCTACGTACGGGCCGAACTGAGCAATGGCGGAGAACTACTGTTCTGCGCCCACCACGCGCGCGCGCACGAAGACAAGCTTCGTGAGATCGCCGCCCAAATCCATGACGAGACCGGTCGTCTCGCCCAGGTGCCGAACATTGCGCCCGACGACGAGATATAAACAACGACTTCACCGAGAGAGGCCCCCGACCACGCGGTCGGGGGCCTCTCTCGTTAGCGACGCGCTATCCGCCGACGATGGACTCGCAGGCGAACACGATCTTGAAGTTCACCTTCTTCTGTGCTGTGGGGTCGGCCATGTCAACCGAGATGGCGACGCCGCTCACCGTGTAGGTGTCGCCGTCCTTCGCCACGCTGGCCTTACCACCAGGAGTGCCCGCGGCATACCCCGCTCCGCCCTTGGTGGCGTCACCGACGGCAACGGCCTGAACCGTGTTGTCGCCCTTGATCGTGGCACCTGCGCCCTTCGTTGCGTCGCCAGAAGGGTCCGCAATCGCCAACGCGAGCGTGTCGCCCTGCTTGGCACACGATGTGGTGAAGTTGCCCGTCCACTTCTTACCGTCGACAACGACCGATGAGGAACCGCCACCAGAAGCTGGCGCGGATGTCTTTGTGTCGGTAGTGGTCGACTTCGTGTCTGACTTGCTGCTGCCACAACCTGCCATTCCAACGCCGAGCGTGACGGACAGCCCTACGGCCGCCACGTAGGTGATTCTGCTGCGGATCATTGTTTCTCCTCATACCAATGAAGCAAAGGCCCGAGAAACGGCTACCGGGAGGTGGCCCAAGAAATGGGTACCACAAACAGAGGCACGGCGCGGATGAATTCCTTGGTCGCTCAGTCGAGGTAGTCGCGCAAGACCTGTGAACGCGAGGGATGGCGCAACTTGCTCATCGTCTTGGATTCGATCTGACGAATGCGCTCGCGCGTTACGCCATAGACCTTGCCGATCTCGTCGAGCGTCTTGGGCTGGCCGTCGGTGAGTCCGAATCGCATCGACACCACACCCGCTTCGCGCTCGGACAGGGTGTCGAGCACCGCGTGCAATTGTTCCTGCAGCAAGGTGAAGGACACAGCGTCTGCAGGAACTATCGCTTCGGAGTCTTCGATGAGGTCACCGAACTCGGAGTCGCCATCCTCGCCAAGAGGCGTATGAAGGCTGATCGGCTCGCGACCATACTTCTGAACCTCGACAACCTTTTCGGGAGTCATGTCGAGCTCGATGGCGAGCTCTTCAGGAGTGGGTTCGCGACCGAGGTCCTGAAGCATTTGTCGCTGGACACGGGCGAGCTTGTTGATGACTTCTACCATGTGAACCGGGATGCGGATGGTGCGCGCCTGGTCGGCCATGGCGCGGGTGATGGCCTGACGGATCCACCAGGTCGCATAGGTCGAGAACTTGAAGCCCTTGGTGTAGTCGAACTTTTCGACCGCACGGATGAGGCCC
>JBDSQP010000497.1:0-3426 GCA_039929755.1 Aeromicrobium sp.
GCCTGTCGAGGTGTCCCTCTGTGGCGACAAGACCATCGATTTGCGGGCAGGAGGGCACGACGTTTCCATGGTCGGCGGGAACACCTGGATAGCTGAGCGGCTCGTTCTTGATTCGACCGCGGCCAACGCGGAGTCGGTGTCGACCAGGGTGGCGATGTCGGCGACAGCCTCTTCCTGGGGATCACAACGAAGGCTTGTACGAGTCTCGGATCGTCGTGAGAGCAGCTACCTGACAGTCAGCGAGAATGCCAACGCCGGCTGGAAGGCGACATGGCACGACAAGGAACTCGATCCGGTCACGATCGACGGTTGGCAACAGGGCTATGTGCTGCCCGCAGGCTCAGCCGGGGCGGTCGTACTCACGTTCGCTCCGGCCGCTTCGTACCAATCAGCTGTCATAGGTGGCCTTGGTCTTTTGGGCTGCCTGGCGATCGGTGCCGCGATAGCCTGCGTGCGGCGTCGGCCCGGGCCGGGTGCAGTCCAGGCGGGCTGGAGATTGCCAACGGTTCCGTGGGTCACCGCACTCGTCCTTTGTGCTGGTCTGATCGGCGGTACGTGGGGCGCCGTCGAAGCTGCTGCAATGGTGGGCGCGGCAATGGTCATTCGGAAGCGTCGCGATATCCCGTTGGACTTCCTGTGGCCGGGGATCATCGGCGCCGGAGTTGTGATCGCGGGCGTACTGCTGGCACTCAAGCCGTGGGGTCATGCCGGCTATTCCGGAGATGGCGCCGTGTCTCAGCTCCTTGTGCTCGGCGCGATCGTGGCTGCAGCACTACCGACCGTGCTGATCCCCGTCAGCGGTGAAGTCGCCTCAACGGCGCGTCCAGAACCCGATACAGAAGCCACGACGCCGGAACACTGAGCGCCAGAGTCACTGCAAAAGCGTAGAAGACCGAGCCTGAGAACACGTGGTAACCGAGGATGTTCATGGCGGCCTCCAACAAGATCAGGTGGACGAGGAACAACTCGTACGAAATGTTTCCGAGCCACACCACCGGTTTGGCCCCTAAGGCACGCTGAGTCCAATTGGCTCGACCTAAAACAAGCGTCGCCATGATCAGGAATGCCGCCATCGCATACAAGACGTGTCGCGTGATCGCTGTTGCTGCCGTGTCCGGTGAAAGGCTCGCCTCTCCGGCGAGTGGAGTGCAGGTGAGGGCCATACAGGCCAGCGCGCCCACCCATAATGCACCAGGGGATTGCTCGATATATCGCGCGAACTTGCGTCCGATCCCCTCGTTGATGCCGGCATCGGCGACCAACACGGCAAGGATCATTCCGACCGCGAACCACGAGATATGCGCTGGGAGCCACAGACGCGAGCTCAGGGAAATCTCGAGGTGAAGATTGACGTACCAAAGCCACCCAATATTGGCCACGCATAGCGCGAGCAGGACTGCCACCAGGCGGTTGGGATGCCAGCCGCCCCTGCATACAACCTTGGTGACAAACACGCCGATGAGCGGTAGCGCGAGATAGAACGAGATCTCAGTGCACAGACTCCAAGACTGTGTGAGCCCGATGTGAAGATTGTTTGACCCATAGATCTGGGTCAAAGAGAGGTGCCGGAGCAGCCCAACAGGACCCGTCCCTGTCCGCGAGTCGAGGGCGAGGAAACACACGATCACCGTGACCCAGTACGCCGGCAGGATGCGGAGGGCGCGGTTCCAGAAATAGCGGCCGGTTCGAGGCATTCGCCGGCCTTCGACCAGTGCGGTGACCCACGGGCGGAAAAGCAGAAACCCCGAAAGCGCGAAGAACAGGGCGACGCCGAAGTCGAGCCTTGCCCAGAACAATCCCGATGTCGATGTCCCATACTTGTTGGTCCAGAATCCCGCGTGTGTGGCGACGACGGCCAACGCCGCGACGGCCCTCAGGCCGGTGAGGGCGGGCAAGTTGCTTTTGAGCGCAGCACTTTTCGGCGTGGTGAGCGGCGGACTGGAAACTCGAGTGTTCATCCGTTCACCAATTCGACGGCTGAGGTAGGCCGACGGCGAGTCGACTGATGCAGATCGAGTTGTCCGGGGCCACGAGTGACACGGTTTCGACCTCGCTCTCCACGGCCACGAACAGCCGGTGCGATCCCGCGCTGACTCGCGCTGTTACCGAAACTGTCCCAGTGTCCACGGTGAGGTCACCCCCCGATTCGGCTGCGTAGTCGATCTGGACGACCCATTTCCACGAGAACGCCTTACCCGCCAAGCGTACGTCGACGGGGGTGTCAGTCGCGGTGGCGATGCACATCCTGCCTACCTCCAACGCCGGTTGCAAACCGTCGATGTGGGCGTCCTCGACAACGCCGTTGGCGCCGAACTGACGAAGCAGGGTTGTTGATTGTCCGAGTTCGAGACCGGTGGCCTTGAGCCCGATCGGCCCCAGAAGATGTGTCGGCAGGTTGGCCGGATACAGCAGGTTCCAGATGACTGCCGTCGGAACAACACCGTCGTAAATCTTGTCGCCGGCACGAAGGGTGGGCAGGTCGAGTCGGGCGTTCGTCACAAAGGTGCGAGCCGGATTCTGCGACCACCGATCGGAGAACGACTTGGTCGACACACACGAGCTGACAAACATGGCGACGACCACGAACACGCCAACCGTGGGCCAATGCATTTCGGCAAACCACGGCTTGAGTCCTTCCGGATCGTCGAAGGCATCCTCGTCACGGGCATAGCGCGTAGACAAGCTGATCGGGAGGAAAGCCAGGCCGATGGCAAGGGTGGCGACGATGGCGAAGTCGGTGACATAGCGAAATTCCGACCCGACAGCCGTCGGATCCACGACTTTGGCTCGAGTGGTGGCAACTAGGACGGTGAGCACAACGAAATAGGAGAACGCCAGCGACCAGGCGCGCCAGGCCCGCCGAGACCGAACTACGGCGAAGGCCATGACTGCCAACATCAGCAGAAGGGCAAAACTTTGGGCAAGTCCCGTGGGATTTGCCGCGCTGTCGACACTGCCGATCGGCCGCCAACGCCACGGGCCGCCGAGGAGTCCGACTGTGACGGTAGTTGCCATGGTCTGGGCGAGGCTCAGACCGTCGGCCAGGTTTTGGCCGGATTTGGTCTGTCTCGGGACGTCAGTGACATAGAAAATCGCGAAGGGCACGAGGACCAACGCATACCCGACCCAGGTCATTGCATACCGGCGGAGGGTCAGGCCGAGCGAGGAAAGCATGCCGCCCTGCGAAAAGTAGAACCAGGTCAAGACACCGATCACCGGAACGATCAGCACGGTCTTCTCGGAGAATCCGAGCCCGAGCAGAAGGGCAAGTGGACCGAGGAAGGCATGTCGCTTTGCGCCCGTACGTAGGTAACGAAGATGACCCAGAAGAGCCAGCAACATGAATATCTGCTGTGGCAATTGGTTCAGCGCTGCAGACCACCACAGGTTCGCCGGCAACGTGATCGGTGTGAAGCAGAAGACGGC
>JBDSQP010000498.1:0-2971 GCA_039929755.1 Aeromicrobium sp.
TGGCGTGAACACGGGATAGTTCCACGGGCCGATGACGCCGACGACGCCGAGCGGGTGATACTCGAGAGTCGCGGCCTGATTGGCCATCAGCAGTCCAGGGTTGACCCGGTGTGGGCCGAGGATCTTCTTCGCGTTCTTGGATGCCCACGCCAAGTGATCGATTGCCAGAACGATCTCAAGCTGGGCGTCTCCATGCGGCTTGCCGGTCTCCTGATGGGAGACCTCTCCTAGCTGGGCCATCCGCCGGGTGATGACTGCGTTCCATTTTTCGAGGTAGCCCTCACGCTCATCGAAGGAGAGCGCGCCCCACCACTTCGCGGCTTCGCGGCTTCGCTCGACGGCGGCATCCACATCCGCGGGAGAGGTGATCGGATGTATGCCGACAACGTCACCGTTGGCGGGATTGAGCGACTCGAAGGTTGGAACCGAATTTGCGTTTGTCTGGGTGTGATCGACGGTGGCGGTCATGATGCTCCCTTGATGAGATCGGCTGCCTTTTCGCCGATCATGATGGTTGGCGCGTTCGTGTTGCCTCGCGGGACGCGCGGCATGACTGAGGCATCGGCGACACGAAGGCCTTCGACGCCGTTGACCCGAAGTTCCGGGTCCACGACCGACTCATCGGTCGTGCCCATGGAGCACGTACCGGTCGGGTGATAGAGGGTTTGGGCGAGCTGGCCGATTGCCTCGATCAGTTCGTCATCGGTGGGATTGCTGGATGCGGGAATCCACGGACCGGCAACAAATTTGTCGAACGGTCCCTGATTGACCGTCTCGAGCACACGTCGGAAACCGGCGATCATTGCGTCGAGATCGGCCTGGTCCTCGAAATAGGCGGGATCGATCGCGGGCTGCCAGGTCGGGTCGACCGAACGAAGTTTGAGCGAGCCGGTGCTATGGACCTTGACAACCGTCGTCGCGATCGTGACGGCCCGCCGGGTCGGCTCGTGCAGACCATTGTCATAAAACCCCGAAGGTGCCATATGGATCTGAACGTCGGGTGCCACCAGGCCTTCGCGGCTCGGGAAGAACGCACCGGCTTCGGCCACATTGGAGCTCAACGGGCCACGGCCGCCGGCCTTCCACTTGAGCAGGTTGCCGACCGTGTTGAAGTCGGCGAGATCGGTCGTGCCCTTCGTATAGAGAAGGAGCCCCGACACCGGGTGATCCTGGAGGTTCTGACCGACGCCAGGTGATTCGACGGCGACGTCGATGCCCACGTCGCGAAGGTGCGCACCCGGACCGATGCCAGAAAGCATCAGCAATTGGGGCGAGTTGACCGAGCCACCGCTGACGACCACTTCGGCGTTGGCGTGAACTTTATGGTCCTGACCGCCCTGTCGGTAGATGATGCCAACGGCCCGTTTGCCCTCGAGCACGATCTTGGTCGCAAAAGCGTTGGTCCTGACAGTGAAATTGCTGCGCGACATCGCAGGACGGATATAGGCATCGGCGACCGACCAGCGGTTGCCCTTCTTGCAAGTCACCTGGTAGAGGCCGGCGCCATCCTGCTCGGCGCCGTTGAAGTCGTCATTTCGCTTGAGACCCGAGGACACCGCGGACTCGAGCCACGCGAGGCTGAGTTCGTGGTTGTAACGGCGGTCTTCGACGTACAGCGGCCCCTTGGTGCCGTGGAATCGGTCGGCAAGCCTGGTGTTGCCCTCGGCCTTGCGGAAGTAGGGCAGGACATCGTCGTAACCCCAGCCTTCGGCGCCATAGGCGTCGCGCCACTCGTCATAGTCGGCCGCATTTCCCCGGATGTAGATCATCGCGTTCATCGACGAACAGCCGCCGAGGGCCTTCATCCGCGGCCAGTCGGCGCGGCGTCCCTGGAGATGCTTTTGGCCAACCGTCTGGTAATTCCAGTCCCATTTGGTCTTGAACAGGGCCGGAAAGGCGGCGGGCATCTTGATTTCATCGGCGTCGTCTTCGCCGCCGGCCTCGAGGAGCAGCACGCTTACCGAGGGATCCTCACTCAGTCGTGCAGCGATGACGCCGCCCGCACTGCCGGAACCAACGACGATGTAATCGAACTTATCCACGGGCATGCAGAACTCGCTCCAAAGGTGAGGTGAGACACAACATACTTCGGGTATGGCGTCAGGGCAAGCGATTTTCCAAGGCTTCGCGAACCACGTCGGAGAGTTGAGCGGTGAGGTCCCGGCGATTGTCGCGCCGCAGCGGAACCTCGAGGACTCGCAGTCCCGTCACGGGCTCCTCGAGAGCACCGGCCAGTTCGTTCGGCGACACCAGTCGATGCGAAATGCCATAGCCCTGGCACAGTCCGCCAATGCTTGCGCCCGTCGGCGTCCCATAGATTCGCTCGAACGTTTCGGCGTACTCCGGACCGCCCTGTTCGAGGGTCGAGAAGATACTGCCGCCGTCATCGGAGGCCACCACGATCGTCAGATCGGGTCGCGGCTCGGCCGGGCCGATCAGAAGCCCATTGCTGCCATGGAGGAAAGTCAGGTCCCCCACATAGGCGATCGCCCTGGTGGAGTCCCGCGCCAGGGCGGCGCCGACCGCCGAAGACAAAACGCCGTCAATGCCGGCAAGACCGCGGTTGGCAATGATCAAGCGCCGCTCCCCCACGACGTATGGGCCCGCGACGAGGTCAAGGTCCCGGATCGGGTTGGACGATCCGATGAAGAGGAGCCCTCCCGGAGGAACGGCCGCGTTGACCATCCGCGCCACGTCGTACGGCGTGGTTCCGTCCAGAACGCCATCAATCGCGGCGCAGGCCAACCGATCGGCTTCGAGCCAGGACTCCAGCCAAGCCGGGTCGTCCTTTCCTTGGAAGGCAACCTCTTCGGCGAAGCGGACATTCGGACCTGCCGGCACAGGGAACGTCCTCTGATCGCCGACGTGAACTATCTCCATGTCTTCGCGGGCGAGCAGCTGGGTGACGGGGCGAGTCAGGGTCGCGTGGCCGAAACTGATGACCCGTTCGATCTGCCCGGCGAGCGGGGAA
>JBDSQP010000499.1:0-5035 GCA_039929755.1 Aeromicrobium sp.
GCGGACTGATCAAGGAGTTCGGCACGCTCGGCGTGCTCGGAATGCATCTGGAGGGCTACGGCTGTGCCGGCATGAGTTCGGTCGCCTACGGGCTCGCGTGCGTCGAGCTCGAAGCCTGCGATTCAGGTGTGCGATCAATGGTTTCCGTCCAGGGCTCACTGGCCATGTATGCCATCTGGCGCTGGGGTTCGGAGGATCAGAAAAACGAGTGGCTCCCGCAGATGGCGTCGGGCGACGCCATCGGCTGCTTCGGCCTCACCGAACCGGACTATGGTTCGGATCCGGGAAACATGCGCACTGCCGCCCGCCGCGATGGCGACGACTGGGTGCTCAATGGTTCAAAGATGTGGATCACCAACGGCTCGATTGCCGACGTCGCTGTGGTGTGGGCCCAGACCGACGAAGGCATTCGCGGTTTTGTCGTGCCTACTGACACGGCCGGGTTCTCGGCCAATCTCATCAAGCACAAGATGTCACTGCGTGCGTCGGTGACATCGGAGCTCATATTCCAGGAGGTCCGGTTGCCGGCAAGTGCCGCATTCCCCGATGTGATCGGCCTTCGTGGGCCGTTGTCATGCCTGACAGAGGCCCGCTACGGAATCATTTGGGGATCGATGGGGGCTGCGAGGTCGTCATTCGAGTCAGCCCTCGACTACTCGAAGACCCGCATCCAGTTCGGTAAGCCGATCGGTGGATTCCAGTTGACGCAGCAAAAACTTGCCGACATGTGCCTAGAGCTCAACAAGGGCATGCTGCTCTCGCTCCACCTGGGTCGGCGCAAGGACAGCGTGGGGCTGACGCCTGAGCAGGTGAGTTTCGGCAAGCTCAACAACGTTCGCGAAGCTCTGGACATTTGCCGGACCGCCCGAACGATCCTCGGCGCAAACGGCATCTCGCTCGAATATCCGGTCATCCGGCACATGAACAATCTCGAGTCGGTCTTGACGTATGAGGGAACGGTCGAAATGCATACACTCGTGCTCGGCCAGGCACTTACGGGACTCAACGCCTTCGGCGGCAACTGATTCCACCGTGCGGCATGGGCCAACCCGTGGCAACATCCTGGTGTGGAAGAGCACCGAATCGTGGATGACCCGCGCCTGATGACGACACCTGCCCCCGGCCTCGCTCGAGGGGTGGTTTTGTTGCTGCACGGCGGTCAGGAGAGCAGCCATGAACCGGTCGAGAACAAGCACGCTTCGTGGTGGCGTATGGCGCTCATGGCGCGATCGCTTCGACCATTTGCCAAAACGCACGGTCTGACCCTCGTCCTGGTTCAGTACCGCAAAAGAGGCTGGAATGACGACGCAGATCCGGACCCGGTCAAGGACGCTCAGTGGGCCCTTGATCGTATTGCCCAGGATTGGGCAGGCCTGCCAGTCGTCGTCGTGGGCCATTCGATGGGCGGGCGCACAGCTTGCCGGATCGCTGGCGCGGAATCGGTAGTCGGAATCGTCGGGTTGGCGCCGTGGCTCCCGAGGAACGAATCCGTTGCAGCGATCACGGGAAAGCAGCTGAGGGTTCTCCACGGAAGTCGGGACAAATGGACTTCAGCCAAGTGGAGTAGGGATTTTGTCGACCGCACACAAGGCCTAGCGGCGGGTGCAACCTGGACTTCGATGCCGGGAGCCGGGCATTTCATGTTGCGCCGCGTGTCTGCCTGGAATGCGTTCGTGGAAGAATCCGTTTTGGACATTCTGAGCCTCGTCGACAAGGAAGGGGCTCCGACCGAAGGGACTCCGTGAACGAACATGTGGCGTATGCCGTGGCGATTTTCGCGGCGCTCGTTGCCGCCTTCGCGGCCGTCCACACGATGAGGAACCAACTGTTCAGCAATCCCTTGTTCTACGCGATCGCCACTCTCGAACTCCTGCTTGTGGTTCTCCTAGTTTCGGGTTGCGTTGCACTCGGCAAAACCGACCGGGACGTCGATGGCGTGTTGTTCGTGTCATATCTCGTGACAGTCGTGGTCATTCCGCCGGCCGCGGTGCTGTGGGGAATAGCCGAAAAGTCGCGTTGGGGCACAGGCGTTGTTGTCGTGGCCATGCTGAGTGTGGCGGTGCTGGCCATCCGATTGCTCAGGATCTGGGATGCCGTCGGTGTCTGATACGTCGAATGGTTTCGGCCGCGTCCTCGTGGCGATCTATGCGATCTTCGCGTTGGCTGCCGCGTCCCGATCTCTCTTCCAGCTGTCGACGAAGTTCGATGAAGCGCCCTTCGCCTACGTACTTTCGGCCTTTGCGGGCGTGGTCTATGTCGTGGCAACGATGGCTCTTGGACGCAACACACGAAGGCTGGCTCTCGCGACAATCAGCATCGAACTTCTGGGCGTCCTCGTGGTGGGAACCCTCACGGTGATCGACAAGTCGTGGTTCCCCGATCAGACCGTATGGTCGGGCTTCGGAGCCGGATACGGCTACATTCCGTTAGCGCTGCCGTTGGTCGGTATTTGGTGGCTGCACAAGACTTCAGAAGGTCAGACTTGAGGCCGCGCGTTCTCATACGACGCGCGGCCAATTCCAGTAAAAGCCGCAGACGTAACTATTCCTGGTAGCGACACGAAGGATTCGGTGTGAGAAACGTCTACGAATTCCGATCGCGTTGGGAGATTCCCACCAGTCGCGATGACTTGTGGGACGCCATCGAGGTGCTGTTGGCGAGCGACAATCCGATGCCCTGGTGGACCGCTGTCAGCGTCCTCGACTATCGGGGAGGCGACCTGTTGTTGCGGGCAAAGAGCCACATCGGCTACACGCTCGAGTTCCGGCTCAACGACCTGGTGGCAACGCGGCCCGAGACCATGACCTTTGACAGCGATGGAGACCTACGGGGGAGTGGCAACCTGTCGTTCGTCGACATCGATGCCGACCGGTCAGCGATCGACATACATTGGCACGTCGGCGTAGATCGGGCCTGGATGAAGGCGACATCGTGGATCTTGCGGCCCGTGTTCACCCTTGGTCATCATCTCGTGATGAATCAGGGCGAAAGGAAGTTCAATTCGTGGCTGGCCACGCAGGGGACAGGGTCACCACGCCGCCAATGACGGTGACAGCGGGCGGCTTGACGCCTACTTCTTCGGCAAGATCTGCGATCGTCTCGAGAGTGCCAACGGTGACCCGCTGATCGGGCATGCACCCGTTTTCGATGATCGCGACCGGAGTGCTGGCTTCATTGCCGCGCTCGACAAGTTCCGTGCAGGTCGCGCGTAGCCGGCTGACACCCATCAAGAGCACGATCGTATGGGCTTTCGTCCTTGGTGCCGATCCGATGTCGTCGTGCGCGGTGAGCACGGTGAATCCCCGCGAAATACCGCGATGAGTGACAGGTATGCCGGCTGACGCGGCGACCGCGATGGCACTGGTAACCCCGGGGACGACTTCGACACGTACGCCGGCCTCTTCGCAGGCGATGAGCTCCTCGCCGCCGCGTCCAAAAACATACGGATCGCCACCCTTCAGGCGCACGACCACGTTGCCCTTCTGGGCACGATCGATGAGCAATTTGTTGATCTCGTCCTGGGGAATCGGGTGATGATCGGGCATCTTGCCGACATCAATCACCTCGACGTCATCGGCAAGCTCCTGGAGTACGCCGTGAGGTGCCAGACGATCGATGATGACAACGTCGGCCTCGGCCAACAGCCGTCTTCCGCGTGTGGTCAACAAACCGGGATCGCCCGGACCCCCGCCGACGAGTGCGACGAATCCGTCGGGGTGGTGAGTTCGGTGACGCATGGGTAGATCGCCGGACTGCAAGGCCGCGGCCACGCCATCGCGCAGCGCTGACGCACGTCCGGCGTCGCCCCCACCGCTTACCGCGACCATCACGTCATCGATACGGGCCACCGCCGGGGACCAGGCGGTGGCGTTTTCCGGGTCTCCACCCTTCAGGCACCAGATCTGACGATTTTCGGCGTCGAGGGCAACCTGGGTGTCGATTTCGGGGTTGGCCGTTGCAGACTGGACGAGCCAGGCGCCGTCGAGATCGGCCGCGTCGTAGTTGCGTTCGAGCCAGGTGATTTCGCCGCGGGTGATCGACGATCTGAGCGAATCGGAGACGATCGGAGAGATGACTGTGACGAGCGCTCCGGCTTCGACGAACGCGAGGGCTCGCCTGGTGGCGACGTGGCCTCCACCGACGACAACGACCTTCTTCCCGGCGACACGAAGAGTCAGCGGGAAGTTGCCGCCGGCACTCATACCGATGCCTTGGCCGCCAGAAGTGCGTCGCCGACCATGCCGGCGGCAAGGGTGCCACCGTCATGACTGTCGATCAGAAGGAACGCGCCCATCCGGCGCGCGACGAGGTATTGCTCGGCCGCTATCGGCGCGGCGAGACGCAACGTGACGTGACCGATGTCGTTGAGTTCGAGCCGATCTGCAGGTTCGAGATCAGCGGTCGCGAGATTGAGTTTGCCGCCGACCGCCTTGACGATCGCCTGAACGGTCTTGGTCGTGTGCTTGAGCAGGACCCGTGCTCCCGGTACCAGCGGCTGATCGGACAACCAGGCGACAGTGCCGTCGATGTCCTGAGTGACCGTCGGCGCGCCGGCAGCCGCTGCAATGAGGTCGCCGCGTGCGATGTCAATGTCGTCGGAGAGGCGGAGAGTCACGGATTGGGGCGCAAATGCCTCAGTGAGTTCTCCGTCGGCGGTGTCGATTCCTGCAATGGTGGTTGTCTTGCCCGTGGGAAGCACGATGACCGGGTCGCCGACCTTGACGACTCCTGCAGCAACCTGGCCGGCGTACCCGCGATAGTCGCGATAGCGCTCATCGGCACCACTCTGCGGCCGGATCACGTACTGCACCGGCAAACGGAAGGCTTCGTGGACAGGATCGTCTGCCTGCGGGAGTTCCTCGAGGAGTTCCAGAACGCTGGGTCCGCCGTACCAAGGCGTCTTGTCCGACAGATCCACGACATTGACGCCCGTCAGCGCCGACACGGGCACCGTTCGGACGTCTGGCAGGCCGAGCAGCGTCGCGGCGTCAGACACCTGCTTCACGACTGTGTCATAGGCCGCCTCGTCGTAGTC
>JBDSQP010000500.1:0-2830 GCA_039929755.1 Aeromicrobium sp.
CGAAGACGATGGCGCTGGCCCCTTCGGGAGGCAACGGGGAGAGCCACGCGTGTTCTGCGGCGATGACTCTTGATGCAGGCAGGAGGGCAAGTGCGCCGCCGCCGCAGCCCTGGCCGAGCAAAACCGAAACCGACGGCACCCGCAGGGATGACATGTAGCTGATGCATCGGGCGATTTCTCCGGCGATGGCTCCTTCTTCTGCCTCGGGCGATAGCTCGGCGCCGGGGGTGTCGATGAAGGAGACGAGGGGGAGTTTGAGTTCGTTGGCCACACGCATGCCGCGGCGGGCTTCACGCAACGCTCCTGGTCCCATCGGATGTGCGGGGGTCTGCGTTTTGCGGTCCTGTCCGACGACGACGCAGGGTTGCCCGTCGAGTCGGGTCAGGGCGACGATCATGGCGGTGTCGCGTTCGCCTTCGTCTGTGCCCTGCAAACGAATCGTTCCGGTGCCGCCGTACCTCAGCACTTCCCGGACGCCAGCGCGAGACTCGAGCCGTGTGCGTTCGATCGATTCCCAAGCCGAACCGGCGCGTGTGACGGTGCCCTTGCGCCGGGCCAACACGGGTTCGGAGGGTGGGTCGACGAAGATGCCGAGGGCACGATCGATCATGCCCGGCAGTTCTTCGAGCAGCACGACGGCGTCGATGATGCCGTGGCGCATGAGGTTGTCCGAGACCTGAACGCCGGGCGGAAAGGCCCGGTTATTGAGTAACTCATAGACCTTCGGGCCCAGGAAGCCCACCAGGGCGCCGGGCTCGGCGACGGTGATGTGCCCGAGTGATCCCCAGGAGGCGAAGACTCCGCCGGTCGTTGGGTGGCGCAGATAGACGAGGTAGGGGTAGCCGGCCTTTTTGTGATCCGTCAATGCCCGGGAGATGTCGATCATTCGCACGAATGCGGGAGTGCCCTCTTGCATTCGTGTGCCGCCGGAGGCGGTACCCGCGAGAATCGGTATGCCTTCGGCCGTGGCACGCCGCACGGCCGAGACGATGCGTTCTGCCGCCGCTGCACCAATCGAACCGGCGAGGAAGCGGAATTCGTTGGCGATCACCGCAACGGGCCGGCCGCGAATGAGCCCACGCCCGGTGATGACGGATTCATCTGTGCCGGCGCGCACGGCGGCCTGTTCCAATGCGGCGCGATACTTTGCCGGATGCCCCGAGATGTCGATCGGTTCATCCCAGGAAACGTAGGAGTCGTCGTCGAGGACGAGGTCCAACAGTTCGTGCGCCGTTTGATGCGCCAAAAGCCTAGGCCTTCGCGTCGGCGTCAGCTATTGAAACTGCGTCGGGCTCGACATCAGCTTCGGCCGCTTCAGCAGCGGCAGTCTCGCGGGCTGCTTCGCGTGTGGCGACGAAGCGGTAGCCGACGTTGCGCACTGTGCCGATCAGGGTCTCGTTCTCGACACCGAGCTTGGCGCGCAGCCGGCGTACGTGGACGTCGACCGTACGTGTGCCTCCGAAGTAGTCGTAACCCCATACCTCTTGGAGCAATTGCTGTCGGGTGAACACCCGACCGGGGTGCTGGGCGAGGAACTTGAGAAGCTCGAATTCCTTGAATGTCAGGTCCAGGGTGCGATTTTCGAGCTTCGCGGTGTAGGTGGCGTCGTCGACGACAAGTCCGCTGGTGGAGATGAGGTGGCTGTCGTCATCGCCGTCGAGAGAGGCGGCGACCTTGCCGATGCCCAGACGAAGTCGCGCTTCGAGCTCGGCGGGTCCGGCGGTCGTGAGGATGACGTCGTCCATACCCCAGTCGGCGGCAACGACCGCGAGGCCGCCTTCGGTCACGATGAGGATGACCGGGCATTCGACACCGGTCGTGCGTATGACCCGCGTCAGGCTGCGTACTTGCGCAAGGTCGTGGCGACCGTCGACGATGACCGCATCGCAGGGAGGCGCATCGAGCAGCGCACTGGCCTCGGCGGGCAGCACTTTGACGTGGTGGGGGAGCAGCGCGAGGGCAGGCAGCACCTCGATCGAGGACTGCATGCTCTTCGTGAGCAGGAGCAGGTGGGACACCGAGCAACCTCCCAAGTGGCGGAACGAGCTGTGCTTGTTTATCAAGAAAGGGCCATGGTGAATCACCGTGGCCCCATCGCTTAGGCAAGAATACTGCATATGACCGACGGGTTTCCAGCTGATGCCGCGACCAAGCCGAATGTAACCGTCCACTATTGGGCTTCGGCCAAGTCAGCAGCCGGCGTCGGCGAGGACAATGTGGCCGCATCGACGCTCGCCGAATTACTCGACGAGATCACCAAGCGCCACCGTGATCGTGACCGTTTCGGTGATGTGATCGGGACCTGTTCGATCCTCATCGGGGAGACTCCCGTCGGTGCCCGCGTGCACGCCGAAGTTCTGCTCAAAGACGGCGACACGATCGAATTCTTGCCACCCTTCGCCGGAGGCTGACGTTTTCTGGCACCATTCGGAGGTGTCTCGCGTCGAATCGACTCTGTTATCTGTGGCCCTTGTCGGTGTCCTGACGCTTGCTGCCTACACCGAGGTGTTTTTGGTCGCGGCCGTCGTCCTGGTAGCCCAGTGCATGATCGCCGCAGCACCATCGCCGGCCGACGCGACCGGTCGCACGGTCAACGCGCCCCGGTTCGGTGCGGCCGCCACCGCCGGTTTGATCGCCACCGTCGTGACCGTTCATCCGCAGATTCTGGTTGGTGCTGCCGGAACTCAATCGGGGACCATCGGCGCGGTCGATTCGGGTGTCTTTGCCGGCATGGCGCCCGCAGTTGCCGTCGGCGTGTTCGTCTCACTCGTTTCACAGATGCTTCGCAAGGACGGGCGCAAAGCGCTGGTCGTGACGACCGGCTACGCCG
>JBDSQP010000501.1:0-1632 GCA_039929755.1 Aeromicrobium sp.
CTCCCGGCTTCGACAAGCACAACCAACGGGAGCATCTGATGGGTAAGTTCGACGACCTTCCCGAGGCCCGCCGTCGCGGCCTGCAGAAGATGGAGCAGGTCTACGGTTTCGAGATGAACGACATGGACGGCGATTTCTTCCGCTACACGGTCGAGCACCTCTTCGGCGACATCTGGCAACGGCCCGGTCTCTCCGATCGCGACCGGCGCCTGCTACTGATCGGCATGCTGGCCGGCCAGGGAGCGCACGACGTGCTCTCGATCCAGATACCGGCAGCCCACCAGGCGGGCGAACTCGACGATGCCGCACTGCGCGAAATCGTCATCATGCTCAGCCACTACGCAGGATGGCCGATCGGTGCACGACTGAACGGACTGGTCGAAGACACCATCGCCAAGGCTCGCAAGGACCAATGATGGTCACCGAACCAGTCACCTCACACCTGCGTCTCGGCCTGAACCCACGCCAGACCGAGTCCGTGGACAAGCTCCTTCTCGCGGGTGAGCAGGTTCTTGAGGACGTCGGACCGGAGGCACTCACGATCCGGATGGTGGCCCAGCGGGCGGGAGTCTCCCCGGCAACGGCGTACACCTATCTGGCGTCGAAGAACCACCTGTTTGCCGAGCTGTTCTGGCGCCGGATCGTTATCGACAGTGGCCCCGAGCCGGTCGGTGAGACGGCGGCCGATCGCGTCAGGGTGGTCACCCGGCACATCGCCGCATTGCTCGAACGGTCGCCGCACCTGGCCACCGCGGCGAACATGGCTCTGCTCGGTTCTGACCCCGAGGTCAAACGGCTTCGGCTGGTAATCGGCGCCGAATTCGTGGCCCGGTTCCGCGACGCCATCGGCGAACTGGCAGACCCGCGGGTACTCGAGGCGATCACCCTCGCCTTCTCCGGTGCCCTCCTCCAGGCGGGGATGGGCCTGATGACATTCGCAGAGCTGGGCACGCGCCTCGACGACGTCGTGGCCGTCATCATGGAGGGTCACGAACGATGACTATCGAAACGGCCGGATGCCCGTTGAACTTCGACCACTACGACCACGCGCTGCAGGACGACCCCTACCCGACATACGCGCGTCTGCGGGATGAGGCACCTCTCTTCCACAACGAGGAGCACGATTTTTGGGTGATGTCGCGGTATGCCGACATCCACAAGGCCTGGCGCACCGACGATGTCTTCTCCAACCGCATGGGAGTCACCCTGGACAAGAGCGCTTGGAACGAGAACGCACACATCGTCATGTCGTTCCTCGGTATGGACCCCCCGGACCAGACGCGATTGCGCAAACTGGTGTCCCGTGGCTTCACCCCAAAGCGGGTCGCCGAGATGGAACCACGGATCGCGGAGATCAGCCTTGAGCATCTGGAGAAGGCGTTGGCGATCGGCCAGGAAGAGGGCACCTTTGACTGGATCACCGACTTCGCCGGCAAGTTCCCGATGGACGTCATCTCTGAACTTCTGGGAGTACCTCGCTCCGACCGCGATGAGATCCGCCGCCTGGCCGACCTACTGGTGGTCCGCGAGGACGGACTGCGTGACGTGCCGCAGGCCGGGATGGCTGCCTCGATGGAGATGTTCAGCTACTTCGCCGACCTGCTCGCAGCGCGCAAGAAGGCTCCCGCCGAC
>JBDSQP010000502.1:0-15900 GCA_039929755.1 Aeromicrobium sp.
GAAGCGTCGAATTTGACCGACTGCAGCACGACCGGCGGGTCGAAGGAGAAGACGACGGCGCCGTTGCTCGCGATCGCGATGCCCTCCCTGATGCCCAGCTTGTCGAGGGTGTCCATCACGCCGGGGATCGCGCGACCGGTCGTGATGACTGTTTCGATTCCCTTGTCGCGCAGCGCCCATACCGCATCGTGCACAGCAGGGCTCATGTTGTTGTCCTCGTCGACGAGCGTGCCATCGACGTCGAGCGCGACAAGTTTGGGCGAGAACGTCAAGCGATCGGCTCCAGGGTTTCGCCCATGAGGGGCACGAGGGCTGCCGGCATACGGACTGATCCGTCGGCCTGCTGATGGTTTTCGAGCAGCGCGACAATCGTGCGGGTCATGGCACACAGTGTGCCGTTGAGGGTCGCGGCCGGAACCGTTCCTTGCTCAGTTCGCACGCGGATGTCGAGGCGACGGCTCTGGAATTGCGTGCAGTTGGAGGCTGAGGAGACTTCGCGGTACTTCTCCTGCGTCGGGATCCAGGCCTCACAGTCGAACTTGCGGATCGCCGATGCGCCTAGGTCACCCGACGCCACATCGATGACGCGGTAGGGAAGCTCGAGCAGGTCCAGCCATTCGCGTTCGAACGCGAGGAGTCGCTCGTGAGTCGAGTGCGCATCCTCGAGGGTCGTGTAGACGAACATTTCCACCTTGTCGAACCAGTGAACACGGAAAATACCGCGCGTGTCCTTGCCGTATGAGCCTGCCTCGCGACGGAAGCATGGGCTGAACGCGGCGTAGCTGCGGGGCAAAGTCTCGGCGTCAAGGATCTCGTCCGAGTGGTATGCCGCCAGCGGAACTTCCGAAGTGCCAACGAGGTAGAGGTCGTCCTTGGGGAGGTAGTAGACGTCATCGGCGGCCTGCCCCAGGAAGCCGGTGCCCTCCATCGCCCGGGGTTTGACGAGTGCCGGGGGGATCATCGGGGTGAAGCCCCACTCCGATGCCTTGGCCATCGCCAACTGTGTCAGAGCGAGCTCGAGCCGGGCTCCGGCACCGGTGAGGTAGTAAAACCGGGCGCCACTGACCTTGGCGCCGCGTTCGGTGTCGAAAGCGCCCAGGATCTGTCCCAGCTCAAGGTGATCGCGTGGGGTGAAGCCTTCGGCCGCAAAGTCGCGGGGAGTCCCGACTGTGTCGAGAACGATGAAATCATCCTCGCCGCCTTCGGGGGCTTCGGGCGAGGCAAGGTTGGGCAGGGTTTTCATCAGGGCCTCGAACTGGGCCGTGGCTTCGCCCTGCTCGAATTCGGCAGCCTTGACCGAAACGGCGAGTTCCTTGGTCTTGGCCAGCAACTGCTGCTTCTCCTCACCCTGAGCCTTCGGGATGAGTTTGCCGAGAGTTTTCTGTTCGCCGCGAACGGCCTCGAAGGCGGCGATCGAAGTGCGACGGCGTTCGTCGGCCGAGATGAGTTGATCAACGATCTCTTCGGATTCACCTCGACGGCGCTGCGCAGCGCGGATCGATTCGGGGTCATCTCTGAGGAGTTTGGCGTCAATCACCCCTTAAGCCTATCGGCGTGACGAAGACGTACTGACCTCTGTCTACTAACCTAGGGCGACCGCTTGATGACAGTTACATGACCGAGAGGTAACACCAGTGCAGTTCGATTTGCGTCGCGCACAGCCGACGAGGCCCGGCCTCCTTGGCAGCTTCGTCGGCATCCTCGGTGCCATTTTCGTCGCGATTGCACTGCTTGTCGGGTTCGACGCCTCGTTCCTGCGCGATATTGACAACGACGTCGCGCGCCGGGCCTTCGACTTCTCCAGCGGCCACGAACATTTCGTCATATTCCTCAGGCACGCCGCCGAAGTGTTCGGGACCGTGCCTTACCTCTGTGCCCTGGGCTTGGCTGCGGCCTATGCCTGGTGGCGCCGCGAGCGCCGAATCGCCGCATGGATCGTGGTTGCGTCTCTCATCGCCATCCTCGGCAATCCGCTGCTCAAGTCACTCTTCCAGCGCGACCGCCCCGAGTGGGCCCACGCGTTGGACACCGTCGGCGGCTACTCATTCCCCAGCGGTCACGCCGCGGGCGCCGGTCTGTTTTGCTCAGTCGCGATTCTGTTGACCATCGTTCTGACCGGTCGCGGCTGGAAACGCCGCATCATCATCACGTTGTGGGTACTGCTCGGACTTGCCATCGGTGCCGACCGAATCTTCCTCGGCGTCCACTACTTCAGTGACGTCGTGGCCGGGCTGACCTTCGGCGCATGGGTCGCCCTCTGTTCGTGGATGCTGATGATGGGCGACGCCGCCCGCCACCCGCATGCGCTTGCCGCGGTGACAGGTACAGGCAGAAACCGCGTCGCCGTCATCTTCAACCCGATCAAGGTCGGTGACATCGAGGTCTTCAAGGACCGCGTCACAGTCGCCGCCGCCCGCGAGGGTTGGTCCGAACCCAAGTGGTGGGAAACGACCATCGAGGACCCCGGCGCCGGCCAGGCACAGGAGGCCCTTGAGTCAGGGGTCGACCTCATCATCGCCGCCGGTGGCGACGGCACCGTTCGTGTGGTCTGCGACGAAGTCGCCCGGACCGGTGTTGCCGTCGGCATCCTCCCCCACGGCACCGGCAACCTCCTGGCCCGAAACATCGGCATCCCGCTCAACATCAAGGACGCCCTCGACACGGTTTTCAACGGTCAGGATCGTGCGATCGACCTCGCCACCTACAGTTGCGACGCCGCCGAAGACACCGTCTTTCTGGTCATGGCGGGCCTCGGTATGGATGCCGCGATCATGACCGGCGTCGATGACCAGCTCAAGAGCAAGGTCGGCTGGGTTGCCTATTTCGTCTCGGGTGTGAAATCCCTGACCTTCCCGGCCATCAAGGTGCAGATTTCCGTCGACGATGGCGATTTCGTCAAGTTCCGCGCCCGTACCGTCGTCGTCGGCAACGTGGGATTCCTTCAGGGCGGAATACCGCTGCTCCCAGATGCCGAGATCGATGACGGTTTGCTCGATGTCGTGGTAATTGCCCCCAAACGGTTCCTGGGTTGGCTCGCGATCATCGCCCGCGTACTCACGCGCCACCGTCGCACCGACAAGCGCCTCGACCGTATGACCGGCCGAAAAGTCGTCATACACGCCGAGAAGCCGACCCCGATGCAACTCGATGGCGACCCCATCGGCGAAGGCACCGAGATCACGATCGAGGTCCAGCCAGGTGTGTTGTTGATCCGCGTACCCCTCGCCCCGGCTCCGATCGCCTAGCTCGGATTGAGGATGGCATGAGGATCCCGAGGACAGAGCACCAATCTCTCCCCTGGCGCATCCACGAAGTCGTGCCTGACTTCACCATTGAGGACGTCTGGGCGCTCCCCGTTCACGGTGGTGCCGAGGACTTCCAGGCCCTGCTCGAACAAATGCTCTCGTCCGATCCGACCAACGCAGATTCAATAGCGGCCCGCGCACTCTGGCGCATCCGCGATCGCCTCGGCAAGTGGTTCGACCTCGGCCGGATTTCGACGCCTGCCGAAGACGCAGCCGGAAAGTTGTCGATTCCGGGAACGGACGAAACCTCACTGGCCGGCCGACTGCCGGATGACCTGCGCAACACCGCAAAGGATCTGCACTACAAGTCCTTGCCGTTCGTGCCCCTCTATCGGACCGACAACGAGTTCGCCGCAGAGATTTCGAACCAGACCGTTCACGGCGTGATGCACATGGGTTGGGTCGACAAGGGCCACGGCCGCTACCAGGGACAGATGGCTGTCTACGTCAAGCCGCGCGGCCCGCTCGGGAAGGCATACATGGCGGCCATCAAGCCGTTCCGCTATTGGGTTGTCTACCCAGCCCTCCTGCGACAGGTCGAGCGAACCTGGAACGCGGCGAACGGAAATTCCGCGTGAGCGTCCTACCTATCGACCCGTGACATCGGCGTTGAGGGGGTCATCGGACGCTCACAAGAAACTCAGGCTTCGGCGGCGCGCTGGCGTTCGGCGATGCTCGGTCGCTCGTCGAAGGTGACGTTGACTGTGAGAATGATTTCCCCACCGCTATAGAACTCGATGCGATGCGCATCAAGCGAGAGATTGTGCGCCGTGCCCTCGTCGAGCCAGTCCGTTTGGCCGGTCGCCAGAACTACGCCGACCTGGGAACCGTTTTCCCGCTGACCTCGGAAGACGACCGGGCCCGGTTCGCTGTCACGGATGACCAGAGCGGTCCGGCTCACATTGGGGTTATCGGTGCCGACTGAGAACGGATCGTTGTCGGCCTCCGTACGCCCAAAGGTCCATTTTTGGTCGCCTTCAAGCTCGACGACACCCTCCTCGCCAGAGGCGAGACTCCACGAAACGGTGATCACCTGACCAATGCTGGCACCGGAAAAGGCGCTCCGCAGGCGTTTTAGGAGTTTGAATCCACGTACGCATCGATCTCGGCGAGGATCACCGATTTGCCCGAATCGTCGAGAAACGACTGCCGAACGCCGCTCCGGGCGAGGTCGGCTATGCCTGAGTTGTCGAGGCCCAGCAGGTCGGCGGCCACTGCGTATTCGTCATTGAGGGTCGTCGAGAACATCGGCGGATCGTCGGAATTGATCGACACCTGGACACCATTGGCCACGAGTGTCGCCAGCGGATGCTCCTCGAGAGAAGGCACCGACCGGGTGCATACGTTGGAGGTCGGGCAGACCTCGAGCGGAATGTTGTTGGCCGCGAGGTATGCCATCAGCTCCGGATCCTGGGCCGCAGCGATCCCGTGGCCGATGCGTTCGGCGCCCAGATGGCGGATCGAATCCCAAATCGATTCGGGCCCGGTCGACTCGCCCGCGTGCGGCACACTGTGGAGGCCGGCGGCGCGGGCCCGATCGAAATGCGGAGCGAACTGTGGCCGCGGCACCCCGATCTCGGGACCGCCGAGGCCGAACGAAACGAGACCGTCGGGCTGCTGCGCGAGCGCAACGTCGATGGTCAGGTCGGCGGCCTGGACACCCGACTCACCGGGGATGTCGAAGCACCATTTGAGCTCGACGCCGTGGTCCCGGGCGGCCCGCACGCGGGCGTCCTCGACTGCTTCGCAGTAGGCCTCGGGGGCGATGCCGCGGGCCACCGACGTGTAGGGCGTCAGGGTCAATTCGGCATAGCGGACGTTCTGCCTGGCAAGGTCGCCGGCGACTTCATACGTCAGAGTCCACAGGTCCTGGGGATCGCGAAGCAGGTCGACGACGGACAGGTAGACCTCGATGAAGTGGCCGAAGTCGGTGAAGGTGAAGAAGTCCTTCAACAGCTCCGGATCGGACGGCACATTGGTGTCGCCGGCGTGCCGCTCAGCCAATTCGGACACGATCTGCGGCGACGCCGAGCCGACGTGATGGACGTGAAGTTCGGCCTTCGGCAGGCCTGCGATGAACAGCGCCCGGGTCGTCATCAACTCACTCGGCACTGGGCTACTCGGCACTGGGCTACTCGGCACTGGGCACGATGGCCGAGATGATCGTGCCGTCAGCCCGCTTCGTACCGGCCGGGGGCTTGGGTTCGCCTTCGATCCGTGGTCCCTGGTCGTTGAGGGGCACGCGTACGGAGTCGGCCATCGTCACGGTGACCTCTTCGCCCCGGACAGAGAATGTCGCTTCCTTGCCTTCTTCGACGACGAGCTCCACTCGTTTGGGTGTGACCGTGACGCGAACGCGAGTGCCCCTGATCGTGACGCGATAGACGAGTGAATCCCACTCCTCGGGGAGCCGCGGATCGATGCTGAAGACGCCGCCATGATCGCGGAACCCACCGAAGCCACACACAAGCGCGCTCCATACGCCGCCGGTAGATGCGACGTGGACGCCATCGGCGGTGTTGGAGTGGCGGTCGGCGAGGTCTACGAAGAGGGCTGCGAGGAAGTAGCGAAGCGCGAGGCCGTGATAGCCGACCTCGGCCGCGATGATCGACTGGACGACGGCCGACAGGGTGGAGTCGCCGGTCGTGATCGGGTCGTAATACTCGAAGTCCGCGAGCTTTTCCTCGGCGGTGAAATGTTCGCCTTGCAGGAAGAGCGCCAACACGACATCAGCCTGCTTGAGCACCTGGAAGCGATAGATCACCAACGGGTGATAATTGAGCAACAACGGACGCTTCGACATCGGGGTGTTGCCGAGATCCCAGACTTCGCGCTCGAGGAAGTGCAGGTCCTGCGGGTGGATGCCGAGGTGGGCGTCGAAGGGGATCGCCATACCGCCCGCAGCCTTTTCCCACTCCTGCAGCTCGCTCTCGCGAAGATCGAGGCGTCGGATGAGTTGCTCGTATGCCTTCAGGTCACTCTTCTTGAGGGCACGGACGGCACCGGCGGCCCGACGTAGATTGAACCGCGCCATGACATTGGTGAAGAGGTTGTCGTTGACGACGGTCGTGTATTCGTCCGGGCCGGTCACGCCGTGGATGTGGAACGTGCCGCCGTCCTCGTCTCGCCAAAAGCCCAGGTCAGCCCACATACGCGCGGTTTCGACGAGGATGTCGATGCCTTCGCGTTTGAGGAAATCCTGGTCGCCCGTGGCCTCCACATACTGACTCAACGCGTACGAGACGTCGGCGTCGATGTGGTACTGGGCGGTGCCGGCGGCGTAGTAGGCGGAGGCCTCTTCGCCGTTGATCGTTCGCCACGGGAAGAGGACGCCGCGTTGGGTCAACTGGACAGCGCGCTTGCGCGCCGCGTGCAGGAGGTTGTAGCGAAAACGCAAGGCCGCGCGTGAAGCCTGTGGGGTCGTGTAGGTCAGGAAAGGCAGCACATAGATCTCGGTGTCCCAGAAATAGTGGCCGCCATAACCCGAGCCGGTGACACCCTTGGCCGGTATGCCATTGCCCTCAGCGCGTGCGCTCGCCTGGGCAATCTGGAAGAGATTCCACCGTAAGGCCTGCTGGATCTCGGGCTGCCCCGCGACCACGACATCGGAACGTTCCCAGAACGCCTCGAGCCACGCCTTCTGCTCGGCGAACTGGTGATCGATGCCTTCTTCCTCGACCCGATCGAGCGTGCGGTTGCAACGATCGATGAGTTCTCGAGACGGTACGCCGCGCGAGGTGTGATAGGCCACGACCTTGGTCAGCAGGATCGGATGACCCGGCTGGGCATCGATCCGGTACGTCACCTTGGCCATGTCGTCTTCGACCTGGACGCGTTCCGTGTAGTGGTTGGACGTCTCCATTATGTGGTCCGCAGCGACGCCGAGCGTCATGCGGGATTCGGCGCATTGATAGCCGAGCGTGACGCGTCCGTTCTCCCTTGCGGCGTGGAGCTGGGGCATGAGTACGCGGCGCTGAAAGCGTTCGGCCTTGCGCGGGTCCATTCCTTCGCCCATCGACGCCGAACTCACGTGGTATTCGTCCTGACCGTCCTGTCGGTTGAGGATCTGCGAGGAGATCGCGACCGGGGCGGCATCGTCGAGCATCGTGACTTCGAAAGTGAGGATGGCGAGGTGCCGCTGCGTGAACGACACCAGTCGACGCGATCGGATCTGAACGCGCTTGCCGGCCGGAGTCCGCCACAGGATGTCTCGGCTCAGGACTCCGGTCCGGAAGTCGAGCGAGCGGTCGTAGTCGAGCAGATCGGCGACCGGCAACAGCAGAGGTTCGTCATCGACATACAGGCGGATGACCTTGGCGTCGGGGACGTTGACGATCGTCTGACCCACGCGGGCAAAGCCGAACGCCTCTTCCGCGTGCTGGATCGGCCACGTCTCGTGAAAACCGTTGATGAACGTGCCATGCGAATGGGTGTCGCGACCCTCTTCAACGTTGCCACGCATACCGAGATAGCCATTGCCGAGGGCGAAGAGTGTCTCGGTGGTGCCCAGGTCGCCGACGTTGAAATGGGTTTCGGTGAAGCGCCAGTCGTCGGCCGGGAACCGGAGGCGGTCGAGGTAGTCCTTGACCGGTGGTGCGATGTGCGAGGGACCCAGGTGATCGCTCGGCTCGATTGTCGGCCCGGTCACAGGAGTTCCTCCAGGTCGCTCACCACGACATCGGCTCCGGCTTCGGTGAGCTCATTGGCGCCCGCGCCACGGTCGACGCCGACGACGAGCCCGAAGTTGCCCGCATGACCGGCGGCCACCCCAGAGAGGGCGTCTTCAAAAACAACTGCACGTTCCTTGGGAACACCGAGCTGGTCGGCTGCGTACAGGAACGTGTCGGGGGCCGGCTTGCCCTTGAGTCCGTAGGCCTTGGCCTCTTTGCCGCCGATGATCAACTCGAAGTCGTTGCCAAGGCCGGCTGCCTCCAACACATCGGCAGCGTTGGCCGAACTCGACACGATCGCCATCCGCGTGCCACGTGCCTCGAGCCACTCGACGAGCTTGACCGAGCCCGGATATGGCGCAACGCCTTCGCTTTCGAGCAGCTGGGAAAAGACCTCATTCTTGCGGTTGCCGAGCCCGCATACGGTCTCCGCGGTTGCCGGGTCACCCGGGCCGCCGTCGGGCAACGTGATGCCACGCGCCTCGAGCATCGAGCCAACACCGTCATACCTGGGTTTGCCGTCCAGATAGGTGAAGTAGTCGTTCTCCGTATAGGGCTCGCTCAGGCCCTTGGAGGCGAAGTATTCGCTGAACATCTGCTGCCACGCACGCATATGGACCTCGGCCGTTGGCGTGATCACACCGTCGAGATCGAAAAGCGCTGCGTCGAATTCATTCCAGTCCACGGAACGAGCGTATTCCCCAATTGCAACGCCTTGGTAAACGCCCGATGCCGACCCCCTGAATCTGTATGGCGTTATAGGTTGGGGCCATGAGTTTTGGCGCCAACAGCGAAGTCGGTCGGCTGCGTACCGTCATGTTGCATCGACCCGGTGCCGAGCTTGCCCGGCTAACTCCTCGCAACAACGATTCGCTCCTCTTTGACGGCATCCCGTGGCTCGGACGGGCCCAGGACGAGCACGACGCATTCGCGGCCGCGCTGACCGATCACGGCGTCGAAGTCCTCTACCTTTTCAACCTGCTCGCCGAGACGCTCGAAGTCGAGGATGCCCGCAAGCAGGCGATCGAAAACGCGACCTCGTCCCTGCGGCTCGGCGACGGACTGCGCAACTACGTGTCCGGAGTGATGGAAGGTTTCAACCCTCACGATCTCGCCGTCACGCTGACCGCCGGTCTACGCAATGACGAGATCACCGGCTACCGCGGAATAGTCACGAGCCTCCTGGCCCCCGACGACTTCGTGATCGACCCGTTGCCCAATCTGCTTTTCACGCGTGACTCATCTGTGTGGCTGCCAGATCGCGTTGCCGTCACATCGTTGGCGATGCCGGCACGCGTTCGCGAGACCCAACTGACCGGGCTCATCTACCAGCACCACCCGCGCTTCGCCGGGACCGCCCAGGTCCACGGCGCGCACCGCGAGCACGTCGAGGGTGGCGACGTGTTGTTGCTCGCCCCGGGTGTGATCGCCGTCGGCGTCGGCGAGCGTACGACGCCGGCCGGGTTCGAACGGTTCGCCCGCGAGACCCTCGCTGCCGGCCTCGCGCACACCATGCTCGCCGTCCCCATCGCCCAGGAACGCGCCACGATGCACCTCGACACGATCGTCACGATGGTCGACGTCGACACCGTGATCATGTATCCCAACATGGCATCGACGCTGAAGGCGTTCACCGTCACGCAGGGCGACCGCGAGCTCGTCGTGTCGGAAGCGCGTTCGTTCTTCGAGGCCGCCGCCGAGGCGATGGGCATCGAGACGCTGCACCAGATCGACACCGGCCTCGACCCGGTCACGGCCGAACGCGAACAGTGGGATGACGGCAACAACACCCTCGCCGTCGGCCCGCGACTCGCCGTCGCCTACGAGCGCAACGAACAGACCAACGCCCGGCTCGAGGAGCACGGCATCGAGGTCATCGCCATCAGCGGTTCCGAACTTGGGTCCGGCCGCGGTGGTCCGCGTTGTATGTCCTGTCCCATCGACCGCGACTGATCTCGTCCGTGCAGCCGGGACTCATCGACCAGTTCGAAGCCGAGCGGACGCGTCTTGTCTCACTCGGCTACCGGCTGACCGGCTCATTCGCAGACGCCGAGGATGCCGTTCAGGAATCCTGGCTTCGACTCTCCGCAGCGCCCACTGATGAGATACGAGACCTGCGCGCTTGGCTCACGACCGTCGTCAGTCGACTTTGCCTCGACCGGCTGAAGTCGGCGGCCAAAAGGCGCGAGACGTACGTCGGCCGGTGGCTACACGAACCCCTGGTGACCGCCTACTCACCGGTCTCCGGCATCGCGTCGGGCGACCCACTCGATGCGGTTGTCCAAGACGAAGACAACCGCTTTGCGGCATTGGTCGTCCTTGAAACCCTTACCGCCGATCAACGGGTGTCATTTGTTCTCCACGACGGATTTGGCATGCCGTTCGGTGAGATCGCCGCACTCCTCGACATCGCCCCTGCCGCCGCCCGACAGCACGCGTCACGCGCCCGCAAAATCACGGCGACCAGTCCAGCGCCCGTCCCCAATCAGCAGCACGATGAGGCAGTCGGGCGCTTCCTGGTCGCGATGGCCAGCGGAGACATCTCTGCAGTCGTCGCCACTCTGCACCCGGATGCCGTGGTCATGGGCGACGCCAACGGCACCACGGGCACTGCGGTCAACGTCATCCACGGCGCTCAGAAGTTCGCTCGGTTCTTCCTGGGCCTCATGAAACGGTATGGCGAAGGCTCCTTCGACGCGATGGTGCCCGTGCGCGTCAACGGTCAGCTCGGGCTGGCGACATCCGGCTGGACCGGACCGACGAAGCGCGAGAGTTCGCCCCCGCGCATCGCCGGCTTCACCGTGGTTGACGGTCTCGTCTATGCCACCTACGACATCGCGAGCCCCGACAAGTTCGCCGGCGTCAAGCTGGCTGACTGGCCGGTACGTCCGTAGCCCATGGCACCCGGCACGCGTCGCCGGAGCTGAAACCCTGGTCGACTATTCCCAGGGCGGAGTTCATCCGGGCACGCTGGTTCTCGAGGGCAATCTGGTATGTCAGTTCCACCACGCCGGCGTCACTGAATCGCCTGCGGAGCTCAGCAACCTGTTCGTCCGTGACGGATTGCGGAGTTGCCGTCATGGCATCGGAGTAGGCGATCACGAGCCGGTCTTCGGCGGTGAACTTGTCGGACGCCTCATACGACCCGATCTCCTTGAGCCGGTCGATGTCGAGCTCTTCGAGCCGCATGAGCATCGAACCGAAGTCGACGCACCACGAACAACCGATCGTCCAGGCGGTGCGGTAGACGGCAAGCTGAATCAGGCTTTTCGGGAGGATCTTCGTAGCCTTTTCGACGGCCATTTCGTGGCGGGCCGAGGCCACGAACAGCTTGCGGTGATTCGCCAGAATCGCGAACGGCTCGGGCACTTCGTCATACATCCTCTTTGCGAAGTAGTAACCGATCCTGATCAGCGGGCTCGCGTCCTGCGGCGTGACTGCCGGTATGCGGGTCATTGCTCCTCCTCAGTCCTGAGGGCCATCGCGGCCCTTCACCCTTCTGACGAGACAGCGCAGCAATATGTGACAGCGCGGGTGTGGCAGCAGCTTCCCCGAGCGGGAGGAGCGGTCAGCGGATGGTGAGTTGGCGGTTGGCCAAGCCGTTGCGGGCAGAGCGTTCTTCACCGGTGAGTGGCGCTTTGTCTGCAAGGGTTTCGTTCAGACGCTCCGCGAAGTCGGCGGCAGGTCCTTCGACATCGGCGGCTGAGACGCCCGCCGGGAGCTCCCAGACCGGTACGAGGAGCGCGTGGGCACGGAACATACCGATCAGGCGGTTGCCCTCGCCGAGTGCGGATTCGCCACGGACGTGCAGCCGCGCCAGTGCATTGAGGAGATCGGATTCGTCCTGAGGCATGACCCAGCGCAAAAAGGTGCGGCCACCAATGACGGTCCAATAGGCCGCCCCCACAGTGCTCAGACGGACAGTCGGATCGACCGTTTCGTTCGCGGACTCGAGGATCGCCGCGGTGTCCTCGGAGTCGTCGGTGCCGGCAACCCAAAAATCGAAACCGCTATGGACTTCCACCGCGGACGGCGCGGAGAGGTCGAGCAAATCCTGCAACCGCGGACCCACGCCTGGATCGCTCATCGCGATGGGGTTGCCGGGTTCGGTCGCCAGACCGAGCTCAATAACATGGGCAAGGTCCCGGCTGATGTCGCCGAAGTTGTGGGCAACCTGCAGCCCGACCCAGATCTCACCGTCGGGACGGACGAGCCCCGACGTCGCACCCGGCAGAAGTGAGCACAGCCGCACTACTCGATCGGAATCTGCGAGTTTGACGGTCGCGGTAGCCGACGGGACCATCTCGCGCATCGCGATCAGGTCACATTCGCCGGGAAGCCCCTGGAACGTACGCGCGACATACGGCATCTGCTCTTTGACGACTTTGACTTTGCGTCGAGATTTTTTACCCACGAGTGAGGACTCTAACGGGCGGCCGGAGGGGGCCTGGATCAGAGGGCGTTGAGTTCGGTGGCGTTGAGTTCGAGTTCGGCGTTGACGCGCGTGCCCTTGCTCATATCGACCCACCAGCGGTCCGCGACCCGGTTGATGATGGAAAGTCCGCGGCCACTCAACGAGTCTTCGTCGAAGTCGATCGGCTTGAGGGCAGCGCCCTTGCCGGCGTCATAGACGCTCAGTTCGAGCAGGTCGCCGTTGAGCGTCCAGGAGATCTCGACGGACCCATCGGCAGTCGGAAGTCCATGGCTAACGGCGTTGGCAATCATTTCGCTGATCACGATGAGTGCATCGTCGATGACCGAAGTCGGTGCCCGATGGATCGTCAAAAAACCTGCAAGCTTGGTGCGCGCGATGCTCGGCGTCGACATCTCGAACGGGAGTCGAATGGTGTTGGTCGGCTTCATCGGTCACCCCGGCAAAAGACGTCGGGGACAGGACAAGCGTGCGGCACCGGACCCCCGAAGAATTGCATAGCATCAAAAGTACCGCCGGTGGTCGCTTTTAGGCTAATCAGCCCGAAATAACCATGCGAGAGTTGCTCGCTTCGAAGCGCTTTCACCGTGGTCACCCCCGGGGATCAGGCCCTTTGACGGACGGGCAGGATATAGCTATGAACGAGTCAGAGGTCCCAACAGTTACTGTCGAAGACTTAACTAATCCGTTGCCCGAAGGCCTTGTCGTCCTGGATGTCCGTGAAGACCACGAATGGGCCGAGGGCCACATACCGGGTGCAATCCACATTCCGCTCGGTCAATTGATGGATCGGCGGGGCGAACTCGACACATCCGCCGAGACCCTGGTCGTGTGCCACATCGGTGGCCGATCGGCTCGCGCAGCGTCCTATCTCGTCGCCAACGGCCACCAGGCGTTCAACCTGGCCGGCGGTATGGAGGCCTGGGAAAGCTCGCACCGCCCCATCGACGTCTGAGTCCAGACAACAAGAACGCCGCCGGGAAATCCCGGCGGCGTTGCTGTTTGGACGGGCGGATGCCTACTTGACGGCAGCCTTGAGCTTGGAGCCAGCGCTCACCTTGACGCCGAAGCCTTCAGGGATGTGAAGGGCTTCGCCGGTCGCGGGGTTGCGGCCGGTGCGTGCCGAACGAAGGACACGCTCCACGGAAAGGATGCCCGGAATCTGAACCTTTTCGCCCTTGCTCACGGCGTCGATGAGAACATCGCTGAAAGCCGAAAGAATTGCGTCTGCGTCGGACTTGCTGGTGTCTGCCTTGGCGGCGAGAGCTGCAACCAAGTCACTGCGGTTGATAGCCACGGGTACTCCTCTAATCACGGTCAAATACGGCTACCAGTGTATGAATCACCCGCTCAAAACCAATGACATAGGCAGTGTTTCGCGTGTTTTCCCGGTATTTATGCCCAGATTTCGGGAAAAGGTGGCCCAACGAGCCCCGAAACGGCTGCGAGGTAGCGTTCGCGCGGCCAGGTCGTCACTCCCAGGCGCGCCAGATGGGGAGTCTGCCATTGGACGTCGATGAGCCTTTCGACGCCATCATCCAGCAGGTCGACGAGCCCTGCGACGGCCGCTTTGGAGGCATCGGTTCGGTGGTGGAACATCGATTCGCCGGCGAAAAGTCGGCCAAGACACAATCCGTAGAGGCCACCGACCAGAGTGCCGTCATCGTCGCGTACTTCGACCGAGTGGGCCCAACCCAATTCGTACAATCGCACGTATGCCGCGCGTATGTTTTCGTCGATCCACGAACCGGCCCGCGAGGGGTCGGCGCAGGCGTCGATCACGGCCTCGAAGTCCCGATCGTTCGTGATGGTGAACTTCGTCATCGACCTGCGAAGCGAGCGCGAGACGTGCAGCGCGCCCGATTCGAGCACTCCGCGCTCAACCGGCGACCACCACAAGAGGGTTCCGTCGTGTGGCATGGGGAAGGCGCCGGAGGCATATGCGGCAAGGATCGTCCCGGGCTCGAGGTCTGCCCCGATCGCGACGCAGTCGTCGTCGCCGGGCCATTGGCTGGGGTCAAAGACCCACTTACTCGGGGGGAGTGGCCACATGTTCATCGCGGGCCTTCGAGAACGTTGATCAGGTGGAGACGAGGGGCTTCGCCCCAGGCGATCCATTCCTCGTCCGAGGCGCCCTGAATTCCACGCCACCATGTCGCGCTGCGATTGACCGAATGAGTCAACTCCGAGGCACACCACAGCGCTTCGAATTCTCGCGCGCTGACGAGGTCCCTCCACGTGTCCCGATAGGCGTCGCGAACCGGTTCCCAGGCGATGACCTTCTTGTCGGTGATCCAGCCATAAGGGACGCTCAATGACTCGAAGGCGAAGGCCCATTGCGCGTCCCCGAAATCGAATAGTTTGATTCGGCCATTTTCGACAAAGACATTCCATGGATGGACGTCGCCATGCTGAAAGGTGTCGGGGATCGGCGACTCATCAAGGCGCTGCGCGGCATCCACAATCTGTGGTCGGGCTGCTTCGAGCTTCACGGTGATGTCGGCCGAAACAAAGCTGGGGTGGTGCGGCGGGAGGCTTGCCAACCGCTCGACCAGACTGTCGAAGCGCTCGGGGACGGTTGCCGGCGAATAGTCCGGGAGGCCGGAATCGACCAGGCTTTGCTTCTCGCCGGCAAGCAGACGCTGAACCCCTGCCGCCTGTGCAACAACCTCTTGCCAGTCGGCGACCGTGGGTTCGTGCTGGTCGCCAAGAGATGGCCCATGGTCACTCGTCAACATCCAGCCACGGGAATCATCGATGGCCAACGGGTCTTCGACGAAGTCGGGGACAAGGTCAGCGAGGGCCTTTTGCAACTGAGCCTCAAAGGCGTTGCCTGGACAATTGGCCTTGAACCACACGATCCCGGCGTCAGTCGGAACGGTCATCTGCGTCGACCACGGCCGGATGCGTGTCTGCTCGATCGGGCCAGTGACCGTCGTTCCGAGACCGGTCAGAGAGTCGCCAATCCATAGCTCTGCGTCTTGTCGCCACTCGCGTGTGGCGACGGACTCCGACCAGGACAATCCCACCCGAGCAGCGTATCGACAGGCGCTCTGACACCCGGCGCATATGCTGGCCCGCATGGGAATCCGTAAGACCGTTGCCACCTCCGCCGGCACCAAGGTTGCGCCCAAATACGCCGCGACGTACATCCGGACGCTTCTCGAACGGGCCATCGACGGCTTCGGCCCGATGAAGTCGGCTTCGACATCGGCCGACATGAAGCTCGTCGGTGCCGCAGGCGACGTCGAAAAGGCCATTCGCAGTCTCATCCGCACCCATACCGGCTGGGCCGGAGCCCAAGGGTTCGTCACCAATATCGGTGGACTCGTGACCGCCACCGTCGCCGTTCCAACGAATGTTGTCGGCGTGACCCTCGTGCAGTGCCACCTGGTTGCTGGCATCGCGCATCTGCGCGGCTATGACCTCGAAGACCCGCGCGTACGTAACGCGATCCTCGCCTGCATGCTCGGTGAGGACACGGTGCGCGACC
>JBDSQP010000503.1:0-4669 GCA_039929755.1 Aeromicrobium sp.
CTTGACGTCACTCATGATGACAACGGCAGCAGCACCGTCGTTGAGCGCGCAGCAGTTGCCGGCCGTGATCGTGCCGTCTGGGCGGAACACCGGTTTGAGCTGCGAGACGGCTTCTAGCGTTACTCCGGCGCGGGGCCCGTCGTCGAGGCTCACGACCGAGCCGTCGGGCAACGTGACCGGCGTGATGTCTTTGGCCCAGAAGCCATCGACGAGCGCCTTCTCTGCGAGGTTCTGGCTACGTACGCCGAACTCGTCCTGCTCTTCTCGGCTCATGCCGATCAACTGTTGGACGTTCTCCGCGGTCTGGCCCATCGCGATGTACACGTCGGGCACGTCGCCACCCTCGCGCGGGTCGGACCAACTCGGCGCTCCGCCCTGCTCGCGGGTGGCCGTACGGGCGACTGCCTCATCGAACAGCGGGTTCTTGGTGTCGGGCATACCGTCGGAGCTGCCCTTGCCGAAGCGGCTCACGGTCTCGACACCGGCAGAGATGAACACGTCACCCTCACCGGCCTTGATCGCATGGAACGCCATGCGGGTGGTCTGCAGGCTCGAGGAGCAGTAACGGTTGACTGTGACGCCGGGCAAGTAGTCCATACCGGACTGCACCGCAACGACGCGACCAAGGTTGTAGCCGCTCTCGCCGGCCGGCTGACCCACGCCGAGATGGAGGTCGACGATGTCCTTGGGGTCCAGCTCGGGCACTTTGGCAAGCGCAGCGTGCACCATCTGCACGGCGAGGTCATCCGGACGCATGTCCATGAGTGAGCCCTTGAAGGCGCGGCCAATCGGCGAACGTGCTGTAGAGACAATTACTGCTTCGGGCATGGGAGAGCCTTCCTTGGTGAAGAGGTTTTAGAAGCCTAGGTCGCGGCCGATGAGTTCCTTCATGATTTCGTTCGAGCCAGCCCAGATCTTGGTGACCCGCGCATCGCGCCACGCGCGGGCAACACGGTACTCGTTCATGAACCCGTAGCCGCCGTGCAACTGAACGCAATGGTCGAGGACATCGTTCTGGATCTCGGCGGACCACCACTTGGCCTTGGCCGCGTCGATCGCAGTCAGCTCGCCGCGCGAGTGCGCGTCGGCCGCCATGTCTGTGTATGCCTCGGCGACCTCGATCTTGGTGACAAGTTCGGCCATGAGGAACTTGTTGTGCTGGAACTTGCCAATCGACTGACCGAAGGCCTGACGATCCTTGGTGTACTGGATAGTTTCTTCGAGAATTTGTTTCGCATGCGCAACGTTGGAGATCGCCGCCCCAAGACGTTCCTGAGGAAGGCGCTCCATCATGTAGATGAAGCCGTTGTCGATCTCGCCGATGATGCGATCGTCGCCGACGCGGATGTTCTCGAAGAAGAGTTCGGAAGTGTCGGATTCGGTCTGGCCGACCTTGTCGAGCTTTGCACCTCGAGAGAATCCCGGGTCGGTTGCCTCGATGCCGAACAACGTGATGCCGCGAGCACCCTTTTCCGGACTCGTGCGGACGGCCGTGACGACGAGGTCGGCGGAGAAGCCATTCGTGATGAACGTCTTGGAACCGTTGATGACCCATTCGTCACCGTCGCGAACCGCGGTCGTCTTGAGGGCGGCCAGATCGGAACCACCGCCGGGCTCGGTCATACCAATCGCGGTGACGATCTCGCCGGTGCAGAAGCCCGGAAGCCAACGCTTCTTTTGTTCTTCGGTCGTCAGGTCCACGAGATAGGGCGCGACAATGTCGGAGTGGATGCCGATGCACGAAGAAAGGGCGGCGTTGACCTTGCTGAGTTCTTCGGCCCAAACGGCGTTGAAGCGATAGTCGCCGGCACCCGTTCCGCCGTACTCCTCGGGGATCTCTAGGCCGAGGAACCCCTGCTTGCCGGCTTCGAGCCAGAATTCGCGAGGAATTGCGTGATTTTCGAGGTATGCGTCGAGATTCGGAATCGCATTCTTCTCGAGAAAAGACCTGCACGATGACCGGAAGGCCTCATGGTCTTCGTTGTAGATGGTCCTCTTCATGTTCTCCGCCTCTAAAACAAACAGTTTCCAAAAAGGTATTCTAAGCGCTTGCTTAGCATGGTGTTCATCGTGGATGCTGTCAACCACAGGACCTTAGGGGAGACTATGACGGCTGTCACAGCACGGCAACGTTTACTCGATGCTGCCGTCGAGGCATTTGCCGAAAAGGGATTCACGGCGACCACCACGAGAGACATCGCATCGAGGGCGGGAATGAGCCCGGCCGCCGTTTATGTGCATCACGACTCCAAGGAGAGTCTGCTGTTTGCCGTCAGCCTGACCGGCCATCAGGCAAGCCTCGAAGTCATCACGGCGGCCGCGACCACCTACGACGATCCGGGCGAGAGGGTGCGTCACATGGTCTACGACTTCACGAAATGGCACGCAGACAACAGCCGTGTGGGCCGCATCGTGCAGTACGAATTCCATGCCCTGACTCCCGAGCACCGTGCCAAGATCGCCCTACTCCGCCGCAGTATCGAGAAGTGCATGCAAGACGCCCTTACCGAGGGTGTCGGTAAGGGCGTCTTCGATGTGGATGACATCGCGGGGACATCGCTCGCGTTGCTGTCCCTGGCCGTCGATCTGGTTCGCTGGTTCGTACCGGGCGGGCCCCGCAAGGCCGAGGACATCGCCGAGCTCTATGCCGGCCTGGCCGTCAAGATGACGGCGGCCTGACTTAGGCCTGCAGGACCGCTTCGGCGACGATGTTGATTGTGACCTTGTCGCCAATCATGACCTTGTCACCAGAGACCGGGACGTTGAAGTCGATGCCGAATTCCTTGCGGCTGATCTGGGTCGTGGCTTCGATGCCGAGGCGCGTGCCGCCCCAGGGATCGGCGCCTTCGCCGAGGAGCTCGGCGACCAGTTCGACCGACTTGCTGATGCCCTTGATCGTCAGGTCACCCGTAACGACGAGGTCGGTGTCGCTCTTGGCGACAACGCCAGTCGAGACAAAGGTCATCATCGGGTATTCGTCTACACCGAAGAAGTCACCCGAGCGCAGGTGCGCGTCGCGGTCGGCGGTGCCCGTGTTGATCGAACTGAGGTCGACGGAGACGTTGACGGTCGAAGCCGTGACGTCGTCGGACGTGATTACTGTTCCTTCGAACTTCTCGAACTTGCCGCGAACCTTGCTGACGAGGTGGCGGACGGAGAAGCCGATTTCGGTGTGCGTCGGGTCGAGGACCCACGTGCCGGTCGTGGTGGCAGTTACTGTGTTGGTCATTTCATCCCTTAGGTTTAGGAGTAGTTGAGTTTTCAACTTCCTTGACTACGTTAACACTAGTACAACATTCAATCAACCCCCCTCGTCAAGTAAGATGGATCACATGGACACGAAGACCGAAACTCCGTGGCTGAGCCCCAGCCAGCAACGCATCTGGCGATCATTTCTTGGGGGCACGACAGTGCTCATGGACCAGCTCGATCGAGACATGCGCAGCACGCATGGACTGTCGATGCCCGAATACGAAATCCTGGTCCGTCTGTCCGAGGCCCCTGGCCGCTCGGTTCGTATGGCCGAACTGGCCTCGGCCGTCGCCCATTCGCGAAGCCGCATCACACATACGATCGCGCGGCTTGAGAAGGCCGACATGGTGATCCGTGGACAGTGCTCAGATGACGGCCGCGGCGTGTCAGCCGTGTTGACCGATCACGGCTTCAGCGTGCTCGAGGCGGCAGCGCATACGCACGTCAGAGGCGTCCATGACTACCTGATCGAAAACGCCGGTGCCGAAGACTTCGAAGCCCTCGGCCGCGTCATGCAAAATGTGGTCGAGGTCCTCGAAGGCAAGAGGTTCTAGTCGCGGGTCAGTTTGCGATATGTGACGCTGTGCGGACGGGCCGCCTCTTCGCCGAGTCGCTCGACCTTGTTGATTTCGTAGTCGGCGAAGTTGCCCTCGAACCAGAACCAGCGCGCCGGGTCGTCGCCATTGCCTTCCCAGGCCAGGATGTGTGTCGCGACGCGATCGAGGAACCAACGGTCGTGCGAAACCACCACGGCGCAACCCGGGAAGTCGAGCAACGCGTCTTCGAGTGATTGCAGGGTCTCGACATCAAGGTCGTTTGTCGGCTCATCGAGCAGCAACAGGTTGCCGCCCATCTTGAGGGTCAGTGCCAGGTTGAGTCGGTTTCGCTCGCCGCCGGAGAGCACCTTGACCTGTTTTTGCTGGTCAGGACCCTTAAAGCCGAAGGACGCAACGTAGGCGCGGCTCGGCACTTCGAAGTTGGCGACCTTGATGTAGTCGAGTTCGCCCGACACGAGCTGCCAGACGTTGAGTTTGTCGTCAACGCCTCCACGGCCCTGATCGACATAGGAGATCTTGACGGTCTTGCCGACCTCGAGTTCACCGTCGTCGGGCTTCTCCTCCCCCACGATCATGCGGAAGAGGGTCGACTTGCCGACACCGTTGGGACCGACTACGCCGACGATGCCGGCGCGAGGCAGGTCGAAGGAAAGCCCGTCGAAAAGCTCGCGATCGCCGAAGCTCTTGTGAAGATTGTTGGCCTTGAGGACGACGTCACCGAGTCGCGGTCCCGCCGGAATGTTGATTTCCTCGAAGTCGAGCTTGCGGGCGCGCTCCGCCTCAGCGGCAAGTTCTTCGTAACGTCCGAGACGTGCCTGGTTCTTGACCTGGCGGGCCTTGGCGTTGGAGCGGACCCATTC
>JBDSQP010000504.1:0-9436 GCA_039929755.1 Aeromicrobium sp.
AGCGTTCCAAGTCGGCTGCCGTTGATCGAGATTGCCTCCGCACCGGCATACCAAAGGCCGTTGACGAGAAGTTGCAGATCGATGTCAGTCACCCTGCCACCGGAGTTTTGCTTGGTGCTGTTGTCGGCTGTCACGACAACGCCTGGTCCGGTGACAGAAATGTCGGATGCGATCACACGCAGCGCCTCGAACTCAGGATCCGTCCGGCTGGAGAGCGCGCGGAGTTTGGCCACATCCGAGCGGATCTTCCGGGCCTGACTCTCGCCCTTTTCGATCGCGGCTTTCCGGTTGTGAATGTTGGCGATCAAAGTATTGAGCTCAACTTGATCGGCAGGCCGGTCGGTGCGATTTTGTGCGGAGGCAATCGTCACCAGCAACGCGAACAATGCGAGGCCGATCGCAGTAATCAGCGTTCCACCGCCCGGATGCTTCGAGTTGACCGGTCGAATTTCGTAGTAGTCGTCATCGAGCGAATTGGCAGCGATGCCTTCGAGCAGTCCGATGTTCGAATAGGGCGCAGGCAGTCTCGACGGCATGTCGTTGCCCTAGTGCCGTACGACTCGCGGCGTCGTCATCAGCAATCGGCGAACCTGGAATGCATAAAGGACGCCACCCCACCAGTAGAGACCCACGCCCCAGATCGTAAAGGCCCAGCCGAACACATTGGCCAGATCGGCAACAGTGCCCTTCGCGTCACCCAGAAGCAGTAGCGGGAATGCATACAGCAGACTCGCGGTCGCTGCCTTGCCCAGAAAATGAACCGGCAGCGAGCTGTAGCCGCGCGTTCGCAGGAAGGGCACGAGACCGAACAGGAAGACATCGCGCAAAGGCAGGATCACGGCGAGCCACCACGGGATGATGTCCCGAACGCTCAGCCCAATGACGACGGCGAGGATGAACAAGCGGTCTGCAACGGGATCTAGAATTGCCCCGATCTTGGACGTCTGGTTGAGCTGGCGGGCCAACTTGCCGTCGAGATAATCCGTCACTCCCGAAACCATCAGGACCGCTAGTGCCCACTCATCCTGGTGAGGCCCGAGAACCAGCCAGAGGAAGAGCGGGACGAGCAAGAGACGAACGAAGCTCAGAGCATTCGGGATCGTCACGATGCGATCTTCTGACACGTCGATCCTTTCCGTCTCGGGGCGGCGAAGTCCAAGGCAAAGACTAAGTCATACGGCATGTAGTTCGGCGGTCGGCGCGTGAGACACGCTGGGGCAGCCTGTTGCGTCAGGGAACAAGGCTGGCAGGATGGCGGTTGGAACCCTATGGATCACAAATCGACGGGCACGCGGTGCCCACAACTCTTGGAGGATGCGTGGCTGACTACACACTGCCCGACCTGTCTTATGACTATGGGGACCTCGATCCCCACATCTCGGGCCGGATCATGGAACTTCATCACTCGAAGCATCACGCCGCCTATGTTGCCGGTGCCAACCAGGCTCTCGAGCAGCTCGCCGAGGCCCGTGCCAACGGCAGCTTCGGAACGATCAACCAGCTCGAAAAGAACCTCGCGTTCCACCTCGGCGGACATATCAACCACTCGGTGTTCTGGAAGAACCTCTCTCCCAACGGCGGTGGCGAACCCGAAGGTGAGTTGGGTGCCGCGATTATTGAGCACTTCGGTTCATTCGCCGCCTTCCAGGCGCAGTTCAATGCCGCCGCACTCGGTTTGCAGGGCTCGGGTTGGGCGATCCTCGCTTGGGATTCCCTGGGCAAGCGTCTCCTGATCACGCAACTCTATGATCAGCAGAACAACGTGCCGATCAGCCTGGTGCCAATCCTCCAGCTCGACATGTGGGAGCACGCTTTCTACCTCGACTACGTCAACGTCAAGGGTGACTACGTCAAGGCTTGGTGGAACATCGCCAATTGGGCCGACGCCCAGGAACGGTTCGCCGCAGCGAGCACGGGAAGCCAGATCATCTTCTGAGCTAACACTCTGCCCTTGGGCTTGAACGGCGCAACACTCACATTTCGTGGGTGTCGCGCCGTTTTCCGCGTGCCTGCAAGGAAGCCAGATACGCGTTGTAGGCCTCGAGTTCCTGGTCCTGGCTGTTTGATTCGGCGCGATCGTGGCGACGCGACTCGCGGCGATCGGTTTTGTACCACTGGACGAAGATCGCTCCCATGACGAGGAGGAGAGGAATCTCCCCCATTGCCCACGCGATTCCGCCGCCGAGGTTTTGGTCGACGAGCAGGTCGGTTCGGTAGGGGCGATGCAGGAACCGCCAGTATTCGCCGGCAAAGATCGTGTGGCTCGACATGACCGCGATCGAAAAGAAGGCGTGGAACGGAATCGTGACCAGCAACATCCCGAAACGCAGCAGGGGCTGAAGTTTGCGTGGCGAAGGATCGATGCCGACGAGCACGTAGTAATAGAGCAAGCCGACGGCAAGGAAATGGATCTCCATTGCCGAATGTCCCAGATGGCTGTGCATCAGGCCGTTGAATATCGGTGTGAAATAGAGGCCGTAGAGGCTTCCGACGAACAGCGACGGTCCGACAAGCGGATGCGTCACGAATTGCGAAAAGCGCGAATGCAGGAAGGCCATCAGCAACTGACGTGGGGCGACTTCTCCGGGCTGTCGCGGGCCTGGAAGCGCGCGCAGGGCCAAGGTCACGGGAGCGGCGAGGATGAGGAAGATCGGCGCAACCATCGACAGCATCATGTGGGACACCATGTGCGCGCTGAACAAGACGTGTGAATAGACGCCGAGCCCGCCGAATGTTGCCCAGGCCACGATGGTCAGGCCCAGGAACCACGAAATCGTCCGACCGATGGGCCAGGCGTCTCCGCGTCGTCGCATCGCGAGCACTCCGGTGAGGTAGAGCGCGGCTCCGAGGCCGACGATTGCCAGCCCAACACCGTTGGGGCTCCAGCCCCAGATCAGCCTCATCGCGTTCGGTGCCGGCGGGATGGGTCCACCGAGCAGGTCCTCGACCGGTGTTTTGAGCAGGTTTGTCGGTACAGGGGTGGGAGTGCGTGACAGCGCCACGGCCAGTCCGACGGTCATGGCCATCACCAGTAGTTCGGAACCCGCCAACCGTAGGAAGCCTTTGCCCTGCGCCACGATCATTCGACGTTGGCGCATGCCGAACATCGCAAGACAACCGATTGCCAGCAACTTGCCGATCACAAGAATCCCGTAGTCGCTGCTGAACAGCTTGCTGAAGGATCCGAGACGCACTGCCGCATTGATCGCACCCGAGCTGGCGACAATCGCAAGGCACCAGGCGGCCAGAACTGAATAGCGTTCTATCGCCGGCGTGAGTCGCTTGGTGCCTCGCACTGCGACCCAACCGAGCGCTGCCAGTCCGCCGACCCATAGCGAGGCTCCGACGACGTGCAGCAGGAGGCTTGTTGTCGCCAGATCGTGGGATCCCGAACCCGCCGAATGACCCGTGAGAGAGATTGGCGCCAGGCCGGCAAGCGCGAGACCCAGGATCAACGCAAGAGGCTTGATGCCGATCGTCCATCGAGCGGCGACAGCCACGGCAAGGGCAATGAGTATCTGTCCGAGAATGCCCCGTCCGGTAGAGCTACCAGTGACCAACGAGGACAGGAGCGGCCAGGAGAGAGTCTTGTGTAAAGGAACAGCGAAGACATCCGAGACGGTCAGGAAATAGAGGGCAACAGACGACGTCGACCATACCGCTGCGCTTCGAGCGGCGATGCGTACAGCGCTGACCGACAGCCCCTGGACCACCGACTCGGCGGACGGAATCAGGAAGACCGCGGCGACAAGAAAGCCAATTGTCGCCATGGCGGCAATGTCCGTGATGAGCTTGATGACCGGAAGCCCCCAGCCGGTGACGAATCCCGGATCGGGGATGCCGGCAGGAACTGCCTGAGGCGCTCCCCCGCCGAGTTCGAGGGCAGCGAACAGGATCATCAATGCGGCAAGGAAACTCGCGGCAACCCACCGCGTCGGCCTGGTCATGAACGCGACTTTCTCAAGGGCCAGAGCAGCAATGTCAATGCAATAATCGCGCCGGCCAAGCCCCAGAAAAGATGCGCCTTATGACGGTGCGTAAACGACTTTTCGTTGGAGGTCACTTGCTTGACTGTACGTCCAGTAGTGACCGTGAATGTAGTGGTTCCCTCGACGGGATGGCTGTCGGCCGAAACGACTCGGTACGACAGGGAATACTTCCCCTTCATGTCTGAGGCACCCAAGGTGGCCGACACGGTGTGGTTCAGGATCACGATCTTGCCGATCTTGATCGGTGAACCGTCTGGCGCGGTGACCGCAACATACGCCGGAGTGGCGACATTTTCGTTGAAGGTCAGGCTGACCCTCGATGGAACCCTCGCGAGATGCGCCCCGTAGCCGGGATCGGCACTGACCAACGCAGCGTGCGCATAGGCCGGCGACGAACCCAGGACGAGGGCGGCGAGCAATGCAAAGCCCGCCATCGCGAAGAACTTAGGCATGGCGTCTATTGTTTCGCAGCCCCAACAGATAGCTCGCCGCGGCTATTGCGAGTGCCGCGATGGCCAGCCCCCTGGAGGCGTGATCGGTCGACTTCGCCTGTTGCGGTTTCTCGGCAATCAGCTTGAGAGTCGGAGCTGGATGCTCAGGCTCGGTCTTGCCGGTCTGAACCTGATCCCAGTCGACGGTCGAGTGGTCGGAGTAGCCCTGCTTCACCTTGAAACTGAGGCTCTTGGCCTTGGCGATGGGCCCGACGGACAAGGAGAATTCGTCGAATTGCCGCGGCGTTATGCCGCTGCCGTTGGCAGTCCACGTCACGGCCGAGACTGTCTTGGTGAGTGTGAAATCGCCGACTTTGATCGGCTTGTCATGCCTGGTCTCTGTCAGGCTCACGGTCCAGCCGGGCTTGGCCTGCGTGCTGACAAAGGCAAACGGTGTCTTCGCAGGCAGATCAACCATCACGCGGGTGGTCGAAGCAGTCTCGGACTCGGTTGGGACACGGAAGACGAGTTTTCCGAAGCCACCGGCGGTGGCATCGGGAGACGTGACCGTGACGTGGGCCGACGAAGCCGAGGCAACACCGATCAGGGCAAGGGAGAAGATGGCAGCGCAAACGCGCATGCCGAATCGTGTTGGCATGGATGGTTCTTTCTGGTGAGGGGCTGGTTTGTCGGTCAGATACAACCGACCGGAGGTCCCCTCAGACCGTTGCCGCCGGCAAAGACACACGTAGGCGAGCGTGGATCGTCGCTGGTAAGCATTCGGCGCGCAATGCGACTCGGAAGTCTCGAAAGTCGCTTCGTCAATATGGTGTCCGCGCGAAGGCCCAGCCGCTCGGCAACCGACCAGAGAAAACGTTCTCCGCGGGCAAGAATCAACGCTGTCAGTCCCGTGGCAACCACATGACCGCCAACCATGGCGGCATCGAGCGGCGCCATGGTCTCGCCGAACACACAACCGAGGTGGACGGCCATCTGCGCCAGGAGCAAAAACCCGACGATCTGTCCGGCCGTGACGCGCCGCGTCCCAAGGATCCAGGAGAGCGTGAAGTTCACACCGAAGGTAGCGGTGGTCACTCCGAGCGCGGCGCTTTCGCCGCCGCCCAGTTTGTGTCCTGCAAGAGCCAGACCGAGCGCGACAGTTGAGGCAACGAGCGCCCGCATCAGACGAACGGGCCATGCATGCGCCGAAAGCGCCTTCGTTCCCTCCCTCGTTGCCACGAGACGAGGATAACTGTCGGTCGGAGCCGGGAATCAGGTGCATCAAATCGTTGTGTCGTGGCAACGAAATCGTACGTGAGACGTGCCTCCGCAACGAATTCATGCGTCCTCGGACAAGTCCCTCATTCGCGGCCGTGCACAGTGCGCGTCGGGCCTTGCCTTGCCGTTACGCTGGGTTGGTGAATGAGTTTTTGACGTTGACCCAACAGACCATCAAACTCGACGAGAAATGGGGCGCCCACAACTATCACCCGCTCCCCGTTGTCATCGCCGAGGCCGAAGGCGCATGGGTCACGGACGTTGAAGGCAATCGCTATCTCGATTTCCTGTCCGGCTATTCAGCCCTCAACTTCGGCCACCGCCACCCCGTGCTTGTCGAGGCAGCGCGCGAGCAGTTGGACCGGTTGACTCTCACCTCCCGGGCATTCCACACCGACCAGTTCGGGTTGTTCTGCCAGGAACTCGCCGAGCTCACCGGCACCGAAATGGTTCTGACCATGAACACCGGCGCCGAGGCCGTCGAGTCGGCGATCAAGGTCGCGCGCAAGTGGGCCTATGAGGTCAAAGGCGTACCCGCCAACCAGGCCGAGATCATCGTCGCGGCCGGCAACTTCCACGGCCGCACGACCACGATCATCTCTTTCTCCGACGATGCGGCCGCTCACGACAACTACGGCCCATACACACCCGGATTTGTCACCGTCCCGTACGGCGACGCCGAAGCGTTGCGTGCGGCGATTACGCCAAACACGGCTGCCGTGCTGATGGAACCAATTCAGGGCGAGGCCGGCGTCGTCGTTCCTCCCAAGGGCTTTTGGGCGGCGGCACGCGCCGCTTGCGACGAAAACAACGTCCTGCTCATCGCCGACGAGATCCAGTCAGGGCTCGCCCGGACCGGTAAGTTGTTCGCACTCGACCACGAAGGCGTTCGCGCCGACCTCTATACGCTCGGCAAGGCGCTCGGCGGCGGCATAATCCCGGTCTCAGCCGTCGTCGGCAAGTCCAGCGTCCTCGGCGTACTCAAGCCCGGACAGCACGGTTCGACCTTCGGCGGTTATCCCGTTGCATGTGCCGTAGGCCGGGGAGTGGTGGGCTTGCTCAAAACCGGCGAGTTCCAGGAACGTTCCGCAGAGCTTGGCGCATACCTGCACGGCCGCCTAGCCGAACTCATCGGTCACGGGGTCTCTGCCGTACGTGGCCGCGGTTTGTGGGCCGGGGTCGACCTTGATCCCGAAGGCAAGCCGGGCCGGGAAGTCTCACTCTCCCTGCGCGACAACGGTGTCTTGTGCAAGGAGACTCACGAACGCACGTTGCGCATCGCTCCCCCCTTGGTGATCACCAGGGATGAGATCGATCAAGCACTCGAGGCTCTGGTCAAGGCGATCGGTTAAATCACGTTCCCCTGACCCATCGAGGCAAGGACTTGACTGAGATAGGGCGGTTGAGCTCCGGCCTTCGCCACCGTCAGGCCGGCGACGTGGGCGGCAAACTCGCCTACGCGGTGGAGTGATTCAACGTCGATCTTGTGGAGGTGCTCGCGTGCCTCGACCCCAAGCAAACCTTCGTGCGCGAGACCCTCGATTATCCCGGCCATGAAAGCATCGCCGGCGCCAACGGTGTCGACGACATCGACCTTCGGGGTCGCAAATTCGACCATCGCGTTCCTGGCCGCACCGAAGGATCCCTTGGCGCCGGCAGTGACGAAGACGACCGCCGGTCCACGGGTCAGCCATTGCGTCGCGACCGTACGCGGATCCTGATCCGGGTAGAGCCAGGCGATGTCCTCGCTACTGACCTTGACGACATCACTCAGACGAACAATCTTCTCAACATGGTCACGCGCATCCTCACGCTCACCCATCAGGTCGGGCCGGATGTTCGGGTCAAAAGTTATCGTCGCATGTGGTGCCAGACGATCGATCTCTTCCCGGACGCGCGTGGCTCCAGGCTCGAGTACGCACGCAACTGAACCCGTATGAACGGCCACCGGCTCGCTGACCTGGCCCGCTTCGCCAAGGTCCCAGATTATGTCGAAGCTGTATTCGGCGGCACCGCGATCGTCGAGCGATGCACGGGCCGTCGAGGTGCGACCGTGATGCTGCGATCCGCCGACTAGTGCGACCGAAGCCCGCTCAAGGTATTCAACAATCTTGTTCCCATAGTTGTCATCGCCGATCGATGTCAGCAGTTCTACCGGCATTCCCAGGCGCGCAAGGCCAACAGCGACATTGCACGGACTGCCCCCTACGAATTCCTCACGTGAACCTCCAGGGCGCTCGACTACGTCGATGAGGGTTTCGCCAATGACGAGCACTCGCGGTAGGCCAGTTTCATCGGTCATCGACTCACGCCAGGGTCATGGCGCCGGTCATGATCGCCACTGCTTCCGAAGGAGTATGCGAACTCGGCGTGATCACGGCGGCTCGTTTGCCGAGGCGCTGAATCTGGATTCGGTCGGCGACTTCAAAAACGGCGGGCATGTCATGGCTGATCAGGATCACCGGCATGCCGCTGTCGCGCAGCTCGCGCACGAGACGGAGAACTTGCGCGGACTCCCTCACGCCGAGCGCCGCAGTCGGCTCATCGAGAATGACGACCTTCGATCCGAACGCCGCGGCCCTTGCTACAGCAACCGCCTGGCGTTGGCCACCCGAAAGGGTTTCGACCGCCTGCGACATTGATTGCAGCGTGGTGATTCCAAGCGCTTCGACGTGCTTCTTGGCCCGGTCGCGCATTCCTCGCTTGTCGAGCATCCTGAACACCGAACCGCGTATGCCGGAAAGGCGTTCTTCGCGGCCGAGATACAGGTTGGCAGCGATTTCGAGGGCCGGCGAGACCGCGAGATTCTGATAGACGGTTTCTATACCCGCACGGCGTGCGTCCTGCGGTCGCTGGAAATGCACGCGCTGGCCGTGCACGAGAATCTCTCCGGCATCGGGCACATAGGCTCCCGACAAGCACTTGACCAGAGTCGATTTGCCCGCACCGTTGTCGCCAATGATGGCAAGAACCTCGCCGGCGTAGAGCTCAAGATCGACGTCGGCGAGACCGACGACGCTGCCGAATGTCTTGACCAGTCCTCGTGCTTGCAGGACAGGAGTTGGTTCGCTCATGCGCGTCCCCTTCGGATCCATTGGTCGACGGACACCGCGACGATCACGAGGACCCCCACCGTGAGTGTTTGATAGAGAACATCGAAGCCTGCAAGCGACAATCCATTTCGGAACACGCCGACAATCAGGGCACCGATCAAGCTCCCCCACAGGGCGCCGCGACCACCGAAGAGACTCGTACCGCCAATGACGACGGCGGTGATGGAGTCGAGGTTTGCGTCCGCGCCTGCATTGGGGCTTGCCGCGTTGATCCTGCCCATGAGAATCCAGCCCGCCATCGCGAATGTGGCGCCGGCGGTGACATAGACACTCAACAGAACGCGGTTCACCGCGATTCCGGACAGGCGTGCCGACTCACGGTCGTCGCCAACCGCGTAGACGTGACGTCCCCATGCGGTTTGGTTGAGGGCGAACGACATCAGGAAATAGAGCGCAATCATGAGGATGACGCCGAAGGTGATGCGTGTTCGGCCCAGCTCGATGACACCGCCCGTCCAGGTCATCAGCCCGGGCATGTCACTTCCCCGAACGCTCGTTCCCGACGAATACAGAAGCATGAGAGCACCGAAAACATTGAGAGTGCCGAGGGTCACGATGAACGGCGGCAAGTTGATCTTGGTCACGAGGAGCCCGTTGAGCAGCCCCGCTGCGACGCCGGCGAGAA
>JBDSQP010000505.1:0-4543 GCA_039929755.1 Aeromicrobium sp.
TGTCAAGGGGGCCAACGGACAGACCACGTTGCCGCGCCTCACCGATCTCAAGAAGGCCATCGCCGCAGCGAAGTCGGCCTAACTGAGATCCTTACGAACTTAGCGAGCCGAGCCACACGCCGAGTGAAGCAGCGGCGACGGCGATGACGAGCATGCCCATGCCATTCGCAAGGGCGGCCCGGTAGCGGCCGTCATGCGCGAGTCGTGCCGTTTCCCAGCTGGCTGTGCTGAAAGTTGTGTATCCGCCGAGGAATCCGATTCCGGCGATCGAATGCCATTCGGTGCTCGATCCGATCGAATAGACGAGGCCGAGCAGGAATGCCCCGCTGATGTTGATGATCGTCGTGGCCCACGGGTATCTGCTTGGGCGTCCATCACGAATCAATCCATCGATCAGCAGTCGTGCGGCGGCTCCCAGTCCGCCGGTTAACGCAATGAGCAGCGTCATAGGCGCACCGTTTTACGGGCGAGTGCGATGCCACCGACCGACGCGATCAAGCCGAGGATGATGGTGCCCAAGGCATATGCGGCGGCGAGCCCCAAGCGGTCGGAGCGCAACAGTGTGTCGGTGTCGACGGCGAGTGAACTGTAAGTGGTGAATCCGCCCAGGTAACCGGTTCCGAGCACCAGGCGCAAGGTGCGACGGTGGCCGGCATCAGATCCTCGCCGGGCGAGGATCTCAAGCAGCACTCCCAAAGCGAATGCGCCGACGATGTTGATGAGAAACGTCCCCAACGGGAAGTCGCGTGTCGTGCCGATCGCGTCTCCGAGCAGGTGTCTCGACCCCGTGCCGAAAATGCCGCCGAGCGCAACGAGACCGAGGAAGCGCCAGTTCAGATGCACAGGGAGCGGATCCCCCGACGGCCCCTCATCCGCATCGAGATCGGGATCAAGCGGCAGCGGCCGTTCTTGGTCGTCGTGGGCCATGCCGCTCCTCTCATGTTGATGCGCTGACAAGGCTAGCCGTGTGGGCGGGCGTCGTCTTAGTGTGTGCGCATGTCATCAAGCCGGGACCTGGCAGTGAAGTTGTTCAACGACACGTGGTCCTTGCTGGATCAGGAGTCGCGCACGCCTGATGAGGACGATCGAATGATTCACGGGGCGCATGCCTCACGGTTCCATTGGGGCGAGGCAGGCGGCCCGCAAGAGTGCGCGATCGGTGAGTGGCAGTGTGCGCGGGTGTATGCGGCGCTCGGCCGATACGAGCCGAGCCTTCACCACGCGCATCGGAGTCTCGAATGGGCCGGACGCGACGGAGTCGAAAGCTGGGTCATGGCAAGTGCTCATGAAGCATTGGCGCGGGCGTACGCCGTGGGGGGAGACGTCGCGAAGTTCAACGCCGTCAGGGAACGGGCGCTGGAGTTGGCCGCGGCGATCGAGGACGAGGAAGACCGGGCTGTCGTCCTCGCCGACATCCAGTCCCTCTCCGAGCCAAAGTGGAAGAGTGACGAGCGCGCCCGGCAGGATTCGAACCTGCGACCTAGAGATTAGAAGGCTCTTGCTCTATCCACCTGAGCTACGGGCGCCTGGAAACAAGACTATCGATGTACTGAGCCTTGTCGGTCAACGTGGCTAGGCTGTCGGTCGTGAATGAGTCAACTATTGTGGCGCCGGCCGTCCCCAGGAAACTGCCGAAGCACGCAGATCCGGTGCGCCAACGCGGCCGTGGCATGCTAAAAGTGTTGGTGGCGTTCACTCTTGCCGCCGGCATCCTCGGTGGCATCGCGATTTCTCTGAGCGCAGGTGACCCGGCCGGTGCCGGACTCTCGATCTTCTACGCGATCATCCCGTTGCCGTTCCTGTGGTGGGCCTACTGGTGGCTCGATCGTTATGAGCCTGAGCCTCAGCGCTACAAGATCGCGGCGCTCGTGTGGGGTGGTGTTGTTGCTGTCGCCATCGCGTTGTCACTGCAGTTGTTGATCCAGAACGCGTGGAATGTCAGCGACGACAATATGGCGACCTTCGTTGCGCCGATGACCGAGGAGCCGGCGAAGTGCCTGTTCCTGCTCCTGACATTCTTGAGAGCCCGCCGGGTGATTGACGGCTTCATCGATGGCGTGATCTACGCAGGTATTGTCGGTATCGGCTTCGCCTTCATCGAGAACATCGGTTACTACTCAGCGGCATACCTTGGCTCACCGGACATCAAGATCGCCGGCGCCGAAGGCGTGACGACAACATTCATCGTGCGCGGGCTTTTCAGTCCGTTCGCGCATCCGCTGTTCACGTCCGCATTCGGTATAGCGATCGGTCTTGCCGTCGCACGAAAGAGCAAGACCGCCAAGGTGATCATCGGTCTGATCGGCCTTGGTGTCAGTGTGTCGCTGCACGGGATCTGGAACGGTTCGCTCAGCTATGGCGGCGGCACCGGGTTCCTCATCAGTTATCTCATTCTTGGCATCGTGCTCATCGTCCTCGCCATTGTCGTCATCGTCGCGCGCAGCCGTCAGGTTCGCGTACTTGAAAGATCTCTGCATTACGTCGCCGACCGGGGCTGGATCCATCCCGACGAAGTCCCTTATCTCTCTCGATTCAGCTACCGCAAGGCAGCCCGTCGCTATGCGAAACAGAACTTCGGCAAGCCCGCTGCCAAGGTGATCAAGAATTATCAACGACTTGCCACAGACATGGCCTTCCTGCACGATGCGGTCATGCGCGAACGTACCAAGCCGAACGGAATTGAGCGCACCTACGCGCTACTCGACTCCATGTATGCGTTGCGACCCCATTTGCGCTTCCCGCCTGCGCTGCAGAACCGTTCTCACGCAGCCTGACCGCCCTGAGCCGAGGCCACGTTTGCGCAGCGTTTCCACTAGTCTGTCCACAGACCATAGGCGGCTTTGAGGATACGAGAGGGGTGGCCGTGCCCAGCGAACACGCATCGGCCGAACTTCTTGGTGCCTTGAGCAAGTTGCACGGCCAGGTTCAACAAGCCTCGCTGCGTTTGGCAACTCCCACGGTTGTTGACGCGCGCAAGACCCAGGCCGAAGTTCTCGACCAATTGTCGGACTATGTCCTTCCTCGACTCGTTCAACTCGAAGCTCCGCTTCTGGCCGTGGTCGGCGGTTCCACCGGTGCCGGCAAGTCGACCCTTGTGAACTCCATCGTCGGCGAGCGAATCACCGAATCCGGTGTTTTGCGACCCACGACACGCTCGCCCGTACTCGTGCACAATCCTGCGGATTCCCACTGGTTCAAGCCTGATCGCATCCTCCCGGAGATGCCCCGCACGCTTACACCGAGCAACGACACGTATGCCTTGCGTCTGGCTCCGACGACTCGCGTACCCCAAGGCCTGGCGATCCTGGATGCTCCAGACGTCGACTCGATCGACAAGGGCAACCGCGAACTGGCCGCTCAACTCCTTGCCGCCGCCGACCTGTGGCTGTTCGTGACGTCGGCCGCCCGCTACGCCGATCAGGTCCCTTGGGACTACCTGCGAGCCGCCGCAGAGCGCAGCACGTCAGTCGCGGTGGTCCTCGACCGAACCGCAACGGAGGCCACCTTCGAAGTCCGGGGCCACCTCGCCCGAATGATGACGTCCCGCGGCCTGAGTGATTCGCCCTTGTTCACGGTTCCGGAGTCCGGTGTCGACATCGATGGCCTGCTTCCGGCCGCCGCGGTCGCCGACATCCGGGGCTGGCTCCACGACCTCGCCGCCGATCCGGCCGCCCGGTCAAAGGTCATCATGCAGACCCTTGATGGCGCCATCAGGCAAAACGTATTCCACGCCCACGACATTGCTGATGCCGTCGACGAGCAGATCGCTGCCTCCGAAGCGCTCAATCGCGACCTCGACAACTGCTACCGCAAGGCGATCGAAGACATTTCGGCGGCGACCGGTGATGGTTCGATGCTCCGAGGCGAGGTGCTCGCGAGATGGCAGGACTTCGTCGGTACCGGCGAACTCCTGAGGTCTGTCGAAGAAAAGGTGGGTCGTCTGCGCGACCGCGTCATGGAGGGCGTCGCCGGCAAACGCACGCGCTCCAACGAGGTCAGCGAGGCAGTTGAGCAGGGCATGCACATGCTGCTCCTCGAGCACGCCGAAAACGCCGCCGAATCTGTCTCGCGCAGTTGGGGCTCGGTCGAGGCCGGACGAATTCTGCTCGATTCGACGCGTGGTCTTGACCGCGCATCTCGTGACTTCCGCACGAAGGCTGAACGGGCCGTCCGTGATTGGCAACAGGGCGTCCTGGAGCTGGTCAGGACCGAAGGCGCGGACAAGCGGATGACCGCCAAGTTCCTCGCGTTCGGTGTCAACGGCATCGGCGTGGCCCTGATGATCGTGATGTTCTCGCACACGGCAGGCATCACGGGCGGAGAAGCAGGAATCGCCGGTGGGACGGCCGTCATAGGGCAAAAGCTTCTGGAAGCAATCTTCGGTGATCAGGCCGTTCGTCGCCTTGCCGAGCAAGCTCACGCAGATCTGGCAGGCCGGGTCGCCGTCCTTCTGGACGGTGAAAAGAACCGCTACGAACAATTGCTCGACCTGCCCGAAACGATCAGGGCGAGCCAAAGCTCCTTGAGGGAAGCGGCGCAAAGG
>JBDSQP010000506.1:0-3880 GCA_039929755.1 Aeromicrobium sp.
GCAGAGTGAATTGAATGAATCCATCCGCTCATTCGGATGCCGGAAGGCCAGTGACTTGTACGTAACTGCACTGTCATGGCACGACTTGTGAGTGTTACGCCCGATGGCTTTCAGACGTGGGAGTACCGCCACATCGGAGAAAATCCCCAGCCTGACACGAGACCCTGTCGACGTGGCCCGACACTAGGAGGTATGAAATCCGTGTTTCGCGTCGTCGCGCCGCTGGCCGTTGTCGTGATCGCCGCCCTTGGCCTGAGCGCCTGAGGCCCGGGTCACAACGCGCAGACGAGCAAGCAGTACCAGGACGCTGGCGGATACATCGTGACGAAGGGTGTGCAGTCTGGACGCTACGTCCCGGTGACACTGTCATTCAGCGCCGGCAGGCCGATCTCCCTCGAGGCGCCGGTCATGGCGAGGACCCCGACATACGACTACGTGGCCGGCTGACACCCTGTCAGTTGGGTGGCGGCGGCACTACGACGGCGAGGACGATGAGAGATACGCCGAGCAGTGTCATCCAGAAGATGTCGAAGGCCTTGCCGCGCACCCGCAACATGCCCGTGTGGCTCTCGGGTACGACCGAACGCGCGAGCGCGCCGGCGACGAACGCTCCGCCGATCACGTGCAATCCCGGACGCCAGATTCCCGACAGAACGAGAATGAGTCCGGTCGCGACGGCAAGCAATTGCAACAGATAGATCTGCGAGCCTCGGCTTCGCGGAAGCGGAACCACTACTGGGCCTGACGCTCGGCAGTTTCGACGACGTTGGCCAGCAGCAGGGCCCGGGTCATGGGACCGACTCCGCCCGGGTTTGGTGAGATCCAGCCGGCGACTTCGTATGCCGCCGGGTCGACGTCGCCGACAACCTTGTCGTTCTCATCGCGGCTGACACCGACATCGAGTAACGCCGCACCGGGCTTGACCATGTCCGCAGTGATGATGCCCCTGACTCCGGCGGCCGCGATCACGATATCGGCGCGACGCACTTCTGCGCCCAGGTCCTTGGTGCCGGTATGGCACAGGGTCACCGTTGCGTTTTCGCTACGCCGCGTGAGAAGCAGGCCCATGGGCCGGCCGACCGTGATGCCTCGGCCGACGACCACTACATGCTGTCCGGCGATCGCAACACCGTTGCGGCGAAGGAGCTCAATGATGCCGCGGGGTGTGCAGGGAAGCGGCGCCTCCTTGCCGAGCACGAGCCAACCGAGATTGGTCGGGTGGAGGCCGTCTGCGTCCTTGTCCGGATCGATACGGCCGATCACGGCGTTTTCGTCGAGGCCCTTGGGCAGCGGCAACTGCACGATGTAGCCCGTGCAGGCGGGATCGGCGTTGAACTGGTCGACGGCAGCCTCGACTTCGGCCTGGCTCGCCGTCTCGGGCAGATCGATCCGCAGTGACTGGATGCCGACCTCGGCGCAGTCCTTGTGTTTGCCGGCGACGTACCAGGTGCTGCCTGGATCGTTGCCCACGAGGATCGTGCCGAGACCCGGCGTGATGCCGCGTTCGCTCAAAGCGCTCACGCGTTCGGTGAGTTCGGATTTGATCGCGGACGCCGCCGCCTTGCCGTCGAGAATCTGTGCCGTCACGGAGGCGAGTCTGCCATGTGCATCCCAACTGTTATTGCTCTGCCCTCTAGGATTTGCGATGAACACATTCGGAGAAAGACCCAACCACGAGGGACCAGCATGGCCACGCGAGCACGTCTGACCCAGGAGCGCAGCCGCCAACGCCGCGAGCAGCTCCTTGACGCCGCGATCGCGCTGTTCGCCGAGGGCGGTTCGCGCGGCATCACACATCGGGCGGTCGCGGCCAGAGCCGGCCTTCCACCGGCTACGACCACTTACTACTTCAACTCGATCGATGAACTGATCGATGAAGCCCTGTCGCGACACATCGAAAAGTGGCTCAGCGATCTACGCCACCTGACCAAAACCCCCGCTGACATCGACTTGAGTCTCGACGATGCCAGTGGGTTGATCAGTGCCGTGTTCGCCGTTCGGTCGGTCGAGATCGTCGGGGTCCAGTTGTCGATATACTTGGCGGCCGCGCTCAACCCTGATCTGCGGTCAAAGGCCGCAGAATCCCTCGACGCGCTTGAGGCGCTCGCCGCTCAAGTTCTCGGCCGCGTCGGTGTCCCTGAACCGGCTGCCCTCGCCCAATCCATCGTGGCGCTCATCGCCGGCTCCGCCCTTCGGCGGACATCTGGCCGTCAGTCAAATGATGTCGAGGCCCTGATCCTCTTTCGGGCCATTCGGGCACTCGTGACGAATTCATTGATGAGCGACGAAGAAGTCCAGGACACTTTGCGAGTCCTCAAACCCGGTACGCCGGTCTAAACCGGGGTTGCGGGACGCTCCGCAACCGGCCGGTGCGACAGTGCCAGGGCGATCACTGCGGCAATGACCACCGCTCCCCCAACGGCTTGTATCGCCGACAACCTTTCACTCAACAGCCATGTGGCGAGCCCGACGGTCACGACGGGCTCCAGCGTCGAAGCCACCGCCGTTGAGGTCGCACCAAGCCGCGACATACCGGAGAAGAAGGCGATGATCGCGAATGCCGTGCAAATGACGGCAATGGCAACGAGAGAAAGCCATCCACGTGACGAGTCCGGAAATGATGGCGACCGACCTGCAGCGAGGCGGATGCCGACTATTGCGCCACAGACGACTGCGGCCGAAGCGCACACGATCGTCGATACGGCTATTGCGTCGAGACCTTCGGTCGCAACAACGCCGACCGTGATGTAGATCGAATAGATGACAGCGGCACCGATCGCCAGCGCATATCCGAGAATTTCGCCATTGCCACCGCCGACGACCAAAGCGGTCCCGGCCAGGGCGAGGACGAGGGCGACGGCAGTGACCGCGCCGATCCGCTCCCGCAGGAAGACCGCCGCCAGGATCGCGACGAATGCCGGAAACAGATAAAGGAGCAAGGCAACGAGGCCGGCGTCGGCGTGCTGAAGTGCAAGGAAGTAGCAATACGACTGGCCGACATAGCCGATTGCTCCCATGCCGGCGACGGCAACACAACGTCGGAGTGTCGGCATCGGTATGCCTCGCGCAGCTTGCACTGCCGCCAGGATGAGCGCGGCCGCACCGAACCTGGCGAACAGAACGGTGGGCGTATCGACCCCGGCATCATGCGCCCACACGCCGAAGATCGCCATCGAGCCGAACGCCGCCGCCGAGAGGGCAACGAACACGGCCCCGATCAGTCGATCCGACATAGGTGCCTCATGACGTCTCTGCCTAATGAAAGAAGTGCCGAGTGCCGGTGAAATACATCGTGATTCCGGCGGCCTTGGCGGCGGCGATCACTTCGTCGTCACGCACCGAACCGCCCGGTTGGACGACCGCACGAACGCCGGCATCGATGAGGACCTGAAGGCCGTCTGCAAACGGGAAGAACGCGTCGGAAGCGGCGACCGATCCCTCGGCGCGCTCGGCACCGGCACGCTCGACAGCAAGCCGGCAGGAGTCGACGCGGTTGACCTGACCCATACCGACCCCGACCGAGGCGCCGTTCTTTGCAAGGAGGATCGCGTTGGACTTCACGGCACGCGTAGCAGTCCAGGCGAAATGCAGATCCGCGAATGTCGCAGCGTCGGCAGAGTCACCGGAGACAAGGGTCCAGGCGTTCGGGTCGTCGCCGTGGGCATCGACCCGGTCGACGCGCTGCACGAGGACGCCGCCACTGATTGCGCGGAATTCAACCGGGTCCGGGTTCTTGTCTTCGGGGCACACAAGGATGCGGATGTTTTTCTTGCGGCTGAGGATCTCGACCGCGCCGGTCTCGTACTCGGGCGCAACGACGACCTCGGTGAAGACATCGGCGATCTGATTAGCCATGGCCACGCTGACCGCGCGGTTGGAG
>JBDSQP010000507.1:0-5610 GCA_039929755.1 Aeromicrobium sp.
GGAGCCCACGAGCGCACCGGTGACGATGAGCAGGTTGTTGTCGAGCAGGAAGCCCGACGCCGCTGCGGCCCAGCCGGAGTAACTGTTGAGCATCGACACGACGACCGGCATGTCGCCGCCGCCGATCGACGCGACCAGGTGCCAGCCGAGCGCCAGCGCCACGACTGTGACGGCGATGAGCAGGCCGAGGCTCGGGTTGATGACGAAGAATGTAGTCAGCACGACGAAAGCGGCCAAGGCGCCCAGGTTGATGAAGTTCTTGCCCGGGAGCATCAGCGGATTGGACTTGATCCGCGCAGAGAGCTTCAGGAAGGCCACGATCGATCCGGTGAGGGTCACCGCGCCGATGAAGATACCGATGAAGACCTCGGCGTGGTGGATCCTCAACAGGGAGCCGGCGAACTCGGTCGAATGCGCGTGCGCCTCGACCTCGAAGTAACCGTTCCAGCCGACGAGAACGGCGGCGAAACCGACGAAGCTGTGCAGCAGTGCGATCAGCTCAGGCATCCCGGTCATCTCGACGACCCGCGCACGCCACAAACCGATCGCGGCTCCTATGACGACTGCGATCAGGAGAAGCCCGACCACGCTGGTGTCGGCGGTGTCGACAACGAGACCGAAGGTCGCCGCGAGGGCGATGGCCATGCCAGCAATGCCGTACGAAACCCCTTGCCTGGAGGACTCATGATGGGAGAGCCCTGCGAGGCTGAGGATGAACAGCAGGGCTGCGACGATGTATGCGGCCGTGGCGATGCTATGGGCGGTCATCGGGAGTCAGCCTTTCGAGACTGTGTCATTTTGAGCGGCGTCATTTTGAGAACATGCTTAACATGCGTCGGGTCACGGCGAAACCGCCGAAGACGTTGATGCTTGCGAGCAGTATCGCCACGAACGAGAGCACGCGAATCACGGTGTCGTCCTGGGCAATCTGGAGCATGGCGCCGACGACGATGATGCCCGAGATCGCGTTGGTGACCGACATGAGCGGCGTATGCAGCGCATGGTGCACCTTGCCGATGACGTAGTAGCCGATCACGACTGCCAGGACGAGAACCGTCAGGTGCTGGGGCAGCGGATCTGGCGCGTAGGCGTTCGCCAGGAATAGCGCGAGGATGCCGATGCCGATGAGCGTGAAGCGGCGGGCGGACGTCATCTGCTTCTTCTCTTTGACCACGACCGGTGCGGACGCGGCAGGCACTGCAGGTTGGGCCGACACCTGTACGGGAGGGGGTGGCCAGGTCTTCTCACCGTCGCGTACGACGGTCATACCGCGTTGCACGACGTCATCGAAGTCGAGGACTACGTGACCGTCCTTCTCCGGCGTCAGGAGTTTCATCAGGTTGACGAGGTTCGTGCCGTAGAGCTGGGACGCCTGAGTGGGGAGACGTCCGGCGAGGTCGGTGTAGCCGATGATCGTGACGCCGTTGTTGGTGACGACCACTTCGCCGGGCTTCGATCCAGCGACGTTGCCGCCCTGTGCCGCCGCCATGTCGACGATGACGCTGCCGGCCTTCATAGTCGCGACGTCGGCCTCGGTGATGAGCCGAGGAGCAGCGCGACCCGGGATCAATGCCGTGGTGATGATGATGTCGACGTCGGCGGCTTGTTCGGAGTAGATTTCCGCGGCTCGTCGGTCGTAGTCCTCAGACGTTGCCTTGGCATAGCCGTCAGTGCTCTGTTCGGTCTCAACATCTACAGCGAGGTACTCGCCGCCGATCGAGGCCACCTGGTCGGCAACCTCGGCACGCGGGTCCGTGGCGCGGACGATCGCGCCCAGACTGCTCGCCGTGCCGATTGCTGCAAGGCCTGCGACACCGACACCGGCTACAAGCACCTTGGCCGGCGGCACCTTGCCGGCAGCGGTGATCTGGCCTGTGAAGAACCGGCCGAAGACGTGTGCGGCCTCAACGACAGCGCGATAGCCGGCGATGTTGGCCATGGAGCTGAGCACATCGAGTGACTGCGCTCGCGAGATGCGGGGCACTGCATCCATCGCGAGTACGGTGATCGGTCGCTCGGCGAGGGCATCGACGAGGTCGGGGTTGAGCGCGGGGCTGATCATGCTGATCAGAATCGCGCCGTCGGCGAGCAGGGCGATCTCATCAATCGACGGGGCGTTGACCTTGAACACGATGTCGCTGTGCCACACGTCTGCGGCCGAACCGATTGTCGCGCCGGCCTCGGCGTACGCGTCGTCGGTGAAACTCGATTTGCTGCCGGCACCTGACTCGATCGACACCTCGTACCCCAGAGTGATCAACTGGAGGACGGTTGCCGGCGTCGCGGCCACACGGGTTTCGCCTGGACTCGACTCGGAAACGACGCCAATGCGGCCCACGGGGACTGCCTGACTTTCAGCGACGGAGTTCATTCGAAGCACGGTATCTGTTCGTCACGCGACAGGCCACTTATTGAGATAGCCGTCTCACTGGCTGATCGCTCGGCCTGATCTCTCAGTAGTAATAGGGGTACGGGGACCAGTCGGGGTCACGCTTCTCGAGGAACGCATCCCGCCCCTCTTGAGCCTCTTCGGTCATGTACGCGAGACGCGTCGTTTCACCGAGCAACACCTGCTGGCCGACCAAGCCGTCATCGATGAGGTTGAACGAATACTTGAGCATCCGCTGGGCCGTGGGGCTCTTGCCGTTGATCTTGGCGCCCCATTCGAGAGCGACCTTTTCCAGATCGGCGTGCGGGACGACAGCGTTGACCATTCCCATACGTTGGCCATCGGCTGCTGTGTAGGTGTCGCCGAGGAAGAAGATCTCGCGGGCAAACTTCTGGCCAACCTGACGCGCCAGGTATGCGGATCCGAAGCCACCATCGAAACTGCCGACATCGGCGTCGGTCTGCTTGAAGCGGGCGTGCTCCTGCGAAGCGATCGTGAGGTCGGAGACAACGTGGAGACTGTGTCCCCCACCGGCCGCCCAACCCGGCACGACCGCAATCACGATCTTGGGCATGAAGCGGATGATGCGCTGGCATTCGAGGATGTGCAGGCGGGCCAGCTTGGCCGGATCCACCGTGTCGGCCGTGTCGCCCTCGGCGTATTGGTAGCCGAACTTGCCCCGGATGCGCTGGTCGCCGCCGGAGCAGAACGCCCATCCGCCGTCTTTAGGGGACGGGCCGTTTCCGGTGATCAGGACACAACCGACGTCGGAACTGATGCGTGCATGCTCGAGAACGGCAAGGAGTTCGTCAACCGTTTGGGGTCGGAATGCGTTGCGAACCTCGGGGCGGTTGAAGGCAATGCGGACCGTGCCCTGGTCGACGGCGCGGTGGTAGGTCAGGTCCTTCAATTCCTCAAAACCGGGGACAACCCGCCAGGCCGACTCGTCAAAAATCTCCGAAACGCTCATGGGCGTGACCATATCGCCCGGGCTCTGGCGGCTCTACGTGACATCGAGGCTGGCGCATTTCAGATACCGGCGGTATGTTAACTCCCATGGCCAAAAATTTTGACGGAAAAGTTGCCCTGATAACCGGTGCCGCCCGCGGTATCGGCGCCGGTGTCGCCAAAGAGTTCGCCGCACGCGGTGGCAAGGTCGCCCTTGTGGGCCTTGAGCCCGAGGAGCTGCGAAAGGTCGTCGCCGAAATCGGTGACGCAGCCGCATGGTGGGAAGCCGATGTCCGCGACAACGACGCCGTACACCTGGCGGTCGACGCCGCAGCCGCGCATTTCGGCCGCATCGACTACGTGCTCGCCAATGCCGGCATCGCGTCCTATGGCACGGTCCGCCAGATCGACAACGACTCGTTTGAACGCGTCGTCGACATCAACATCAATGGCGTCTACCGAACACTGCACGCAACGATCCCCTACCTCGAAAAGACCAAGGGCTACGCACTGGTCGTCGCTTCGCTCGCTTCGTTCACTCCCCTCGCCGGAATGGCTTCCTACAACGCCAGCAAGGCCGGCGCGGAGTCACTCGCGCTCGCCACGAAGCAGGAAGTCGCCCATCTGGGCATCGGGGTCGGCGTATGCCATCCGTCGTGGGTCGACACGGACATCGTTCGCAATGCCGAAGCCGATCTCCCTTCGTTCCGTGAGATCCGCAAGAAGCTGCCCTACCCGGCGAACGGCACGACAACGGTCGAGGACTGCGTCGCGCTGATCCTCGCCGGCTTCGCCAAGCGCAAGTCGCGCGTATACGTCCCCAAGGGCGTGCTCGTCGCCAACTGGTCCAAGTCCCTGACCAACTCACCGATCGTCTGGCCCATCATGAAACGGATGGCCGGCAAGACGGTGCCTCAGATGGAGCGGGAAGTCACCGCATTGGGCCGGAGCCACCACGCGCACACGCCCATCACAGAGAAGAAGAAATAGCCTGCACGATCTGAACACTCGCGGCGAGCCCGGTCATATGGGCGAGGCGCGCGAGTTCGGACTTGAGGAATTCGGGTCCACCGTGGCGGCCCACGACCATGACGAACGCCTTGCCCGAGCGGTCCTTGAAAGGGACCGCGGCAAGCACCATCGAGTCCCAGCCGGCGACGTCGGCAAGGACCTTGGCTTTGCGGATGCCCATCCAGCTGGCCGCGTCATCGACGAGCTTCGGGGCTGTGGCCGACTTGTTGAGGATTGCCGGTTCGCCGTCGACCTTGTGGATGGCCATGGCCCAGTCGGTGCGGAATGTCGCGGGGATGACCTCGACGAGCTGCGCGATGGCCTCGGCCGGATCTTCGGTGAACCGCTCGACCGCCTCAAGATCCATGCTGAGGTTGGCTCCGGCGTTGTAGCGCGAGATCCAGTGAACACGGACGCCATCGAGTTTGTGGCAAGCGGTGATCAGCTTGTCGGGCATGACGCTCGGCGGGATTTCGAGCAGGACATCATCGACCGCGACACCATCGGAACGGTGCTCCACGATCTCGATCGCTTCGATGTCCGCACCCGCGCTACCAAGCGCCGTCGCGAGGGCACCCAACGAACCGGGGACGTCGGGAAGCTCGACACGAAGCAAGAAAGCCATTCGTACATTGTCACCGGCTTAGATTGCGCTGGGGTTACACGGGTAGCGTTGCGGCGTGACTATCGCTCAAATTACGCCGTCCCGCACCCGCACCTGGTTCCGAACAATCGCCGTCGCCGAGGCTCTCTCGTGGGCGGGTCTGTTGATCGCGATGCTCTTCAAATGGGTGATTCAGGACAACCCACACACCGGCGCCGAGGGCGGTGTTCCGATCATGGGACCGATCCACGGTGTCATCTTCATCGCGTATGTCGTCACGTGCCTGATCGCTCGCCCCAAGTTCGGCTGGTCGGCGAAAACAACAGTGGTTGCGCTCGCGTCGAGCATCCCGCCGTTCTTCACCTACGTGTTCGAGGTTGTTGCCGATCGGCGCGGACTCCTCGCCGAAACCTCCGCTTAGGCGACACTCCTCGCCGAAACCGTGTTGTCGCGCTTGCTGAACCTCATGTACGCCGTGGTGATGACCAGCATGAGCGCAGTCGCCAACGCGGAGAAGACGATGACTGACAGCGGCCCGTGCTTCTGGATGTCCAGGAAGTCGTAAGGCACGTAGGACGTGGAATTGTGCGGCATCAGGAATCTCGGCGTGCTGATGCCGGCGCGGATCAACGTGTAGGCGAGCCAGTAGATGGGCCAG
>JBDSQP010000508.1:0-7512 GCA_039929755.1 Aeromicrobium sp.
AGCATCAACCAATCCATCCGGCAACAGTGCCTTCCATCGGGACGAAAGAGCAGCAGCTTGTCCACAGGTACGAAGAGTTAGGGTGGTCGGGTGAGTAGCTTTTCCCACCAGGCCATGCAGTACCAGGAAGATTGGTACGACAACCGAGCCCTCGACTACGAGGAGGCCTGGGAACTCCAGCGCGAGATTCACGCGTTACGCGCGGCTGATGAGATCGGCGACACGACTCTGCTGCTTGAGCATCCGCCGGTTTACACCGCCGGTAAGCGCACAGAACCCCACGAACGTCCGGCCGGAGGCACACCTGTGGTCGATGTTGACCGCGGTGGCAAAATCACATTCCACGGACCGGGCCAACTTGTCGGCTATCCGATCACCAAACTCCCCTCACACGTGTTGGTCGTCGACTACGTACGCCGGGTCGAGGAGGCTCTCATCCGCGCCGTCGCCGACCTCGGTGTTAGCAGCGGTCGTGTCTCAGGTCGTTCGGGCGTATGGCTCGCAGCCGACGCCACTCACCAGGAACGCAAGATCGGCGCCATCGGCATTCGCGTCTCGCGCGGAGTGACCATGCATGGGTTTTCGCTCAACTGCGATGTGAACCTCAATTGGTACGACACGTTCGTTCCGTGCGGCATTTCCGACGCCGGCGTGAGCTCGCTCAGCATCGAACTCGGACGGGACGTGACAGTTCACGAGGCGGCCGAAACGGTCAAGCCGCATCTGTCCGAGCTGCTTGCCTGGGAGGCATACACACCGTCTGCAGATCTGGTTCACGACGTGCCCGCGTATCCCTCCGTTGCGATGCTTTGAGCACAGAATCCGCCGCGTAGACTGACCGAGTGACTATCGCTCCCGAAGGCCGCAAGATGCTCCGCCTGGAAGTTCGCAACGCCGAAACTCCGATCGAACGCAAACCCGAATGGATCAAGACCCGCGCCAGGATGGGACCGGAATACACCGAGCTTATGAACTTGGTGAAGGGCGAAGGGCTCCACACGGTCTGCCAGGAAGCGGGCTGCCCCAATATCTTCGAATGCTGGGAAGACCGCGAAGCGACATTCCTCATCGGTGGCGAACAATGCACGCGTCGTTGCGACTTCTGCCAGATCGACACCGGCAAGCCCGACCCGCTCGATCGCGACGAGCCGCGACGAGTAGCCGAGAGCGTCCAAAAGATGAAACTCAAGTACTCCACGATCACCGGAGTGGCGCGTGACGACCTTCCGGACGGCGGCGCCTGGCTGTATGCCGAAACAGTCCGCCAGATCCACGAGCTCAACCCCGGCACCGGCGTCGAGAACCTGATTCCCGATTTCAACGGCGTCCCCGAACTTCTCGAGCAGGTCTTCGACTCGCGCCCTGAAGTTCTGGCCCACAACGTCGAGACAGTCCCCCGCATCTTCAAGCGCATCCGCCCGGCATTCCGCTACGACCGCTCGCTCGACGTCATCACCCAGGCGCGCGACTACGGACTCGTCACCAAGTCCAATCTCATCCTCGGCATGGGCGAGACTCGCGAGGAAGTGTCACAGGCTTTGCGCGACCTTCGCGGTGCCGGTTGCGACCTGATCACGATCACCCAATACCTCCGTCCCTCCAAACGCCACCACCCAGTCGAGCGCTGGGTCAAGCCCGAAGAGTTCGTCGAACTCAAGGACGAGGCCGACGAAATCGGGTTCGTCGGCGTCATGTCCGGTCCGCTGGTTCGCTCCTCATACCGGGCCGGTCGCCTCTACCAGCAAGCCATCGAGGCCCGCGAAGCCGCGCAATCGGTCAACGTCGCCGCACAGTAGACTTCAGGTATGTCGACACCCACCAACGAACCCCCCAAGGGACGTCTGCGCCAAATCCGGCAGGCCTACAAGATCACCAAGCGCTCGGACAAGAACCTCGGTCCGATCCTGCTCCTGTGGTTCCTCGTGGTGGGCGGCGCTTTCGCCGCGGCCGGCTATTTCTTCTTCGGCCAGGGCACGTTCGGCATCGTCCTGGCGGTCCTGTTCGGCATCATGACCGGCACCCTTGCAGTTCTGATCGTCTTCGGCAAACGCGCCGAGCGAGCCGCGTATGCGCAGGTCGAAGGCCAACCGGGTGCAGCAGCCGGCGCCCTGCAGATGCTCAAAAAGGGCTGGGACGTCAAGCCAGCCGTCGGCTTCACCAAGAACCAGGACGTTGTACACCGCATGCTGGGCCGTCCCGGAATCATCCTCATCGGCGAAGGCAACCCGAGCCGCGTGCGTAATCTCCTTCAGACCGAAGTCAAGAAGCATGCCCGCATCGCCGGCGAAGTGCCGATCACGACGGTCGTTGTCGGCGACGGACCCGATGAGGTCAAGCTCACCAAGCTCGTCAAGCACGTTCGCAAACTCCCCAAGAAGATCAAGCCGGCCGAAATGACGTCCATGATCTCCAAATTGCGCGCGCTCGACGCCATGCGCCCACCCGTACCCATGCCGCACGGCCCCATGCCGACGAGCATGAAGGGTTCGCGCAAGGCAATGCGCGGCTAGTCCCTCTCGTTTTCGACGCAGGAATCGCAGTTGGACTGGCTATACGTCGACAACTGCGATTCTTTGGTTCAGGCCCGGGGCCTGATCACTATCGAGCCGGCGGCAACATCGTGAAGGCCCCGCCGATGATCGGTCTGGAGGAGCACGGGAAACACCATGCAGATCAGCAACGAACGAAGCAGTGCCCGGGGCACTCCGATGGTGCCGCCCTTTTCGTTGACGACGGCGAGCCCCATCAACCTCTTTCCGACCGAAGCGCCGAGCAATCCTGTGAGCACACTGACCTCCACAACGAAGAAACCGGTGACGATCAAGTTCTCCAATGGGCTCTCGGGCAACACGTGAGTATGGACGATCCCGGCCGATGAGAAGACAGCGATGAACCAGTCGATGAAGAGTGCGCCCAAACGGCGGGGCCAACCTGCGATAGTCACGTCGAGAGCCTATCCAGCAGCACCATTTCACCTACCGATAGGGTTTTGTAACATTCCTGTAACAATCCGGTGACTGAGGAGAAATTGCTCCCCTCTAGTCTCGTGGGAACGGTGCAGCGCCGCGCCAGCACCTGCCGTATTACCGATCAGGGCCGCCAAAGCGGCCAAGGAGGCCACATGTTCGGCAACGCCGACGAACTATTCAAATTCATCAAGGATGAAGGCGTCGAATACCTCGACGTTCGGTTTACCGATCTTCCCGGCATCCAGCAGCAAGTGACCGTTCCGGCCCTGACGTTCGACGCCGACATGGTTGCCAACGGCGTGGCATTCGACGGTTCGTCGATCCGCGGCTTCCAGACCATCGACCAGTCCGACATGGTTCTGTTTCCGGACATCAAAACGGCCTATGTCGATCCGTTCAAGGCTCGCAAGACGCTTGCGATGGAATTCTTCGTCCACGATCCGATCACTGGCGAAGCGTATTCACGCGACCCGCGCAACATCGCCCGCAAGGCGGAGGCGTACCTCGCGACCACCGGCATCGGCGACACGGCATTCTTCGCCCCCGAAGCTGAGTTCTACATCTTCGACCGCGTCAACTATGGCACCAGCGCCAACAAGTCTTTCTATGAGATCCAGTCGTCCGAGGCCGCTTGGTCGACCGGCGACGGTATCGAGGACAACCGTGGCTACCAGGTCCGCTACAAGGGTGGATATTTTCCAGTTGCGCCGACGGACAAGACTGCCGACCTGCGCAACGACATGATGACCAACCTCTCCAACGCCGGTCTCGTTCTCGAGCGCGGTCACCATGAGGTCGGCACCTCGGGCCAGGCTGAGATCAACTACCGGTTCGACACGCTGCTCAAGGCCGCCGACGATGTCATGAAGTTCAAGTACATCGTCCGCAACACGGCCTGGGCGGCTGACAAGACCGTGACCTTCATGCCGAAGCCGATCTTCGGCGACAACGGCTCAGGTATGCACGTCCACCAGTCGATCTGGAACGAAGGCAAGCCGCTGTTCTATGACGAAGCCGGTTATGGCGGATTGTCCGACCTGGCGCGTTACTACATCGGCGGCATCCTTAAGCACGCACCGTCGTTGCTCGCGTTCACCAACCCGTCCGTCAACTCGTATCACCGTCTGGTGCCCGGCTTCGAGGCTCCGATCGCCCTCGTGTATTCGGCACGTAACCGCTCGGCTTGCGTTCGCATTCCGATCACCGGCGCCAACCCCAAGGCAAAGCGCATCGAATTCCGTTGCCCCGACCCGTCGGCCAACCCGTACCTCGCCTTTTCGGCGCTGTTGCTGGCCGGCATCGATGGCATCAAGAACAAGATCGAGCCGCCGCTGCCCGTTGACAAGAACATCTACGAGCTTCCGCCGGACGAGTATGACGCCATCGAGTCGGTCCCGACCTCGCTCAACGCGGTTCTCGACTCGCTCGAAGCCGATCACGAGTTCCTTCTCCAGGGCGACGTGTTCACGCCTGACCTGATCGAAACGTGGATCGACTTCAAGCGCACTCAGGAAATCATGCCCGTTCAGCTCCGTCCGCACCCGCACGAGTTCGAGCTCTATTACGACATCTGATTCGAGGGTTTTCACCCTCTGTCAGTAGTTGCCGAAAACGGCGGCTGACCTGCACAAACGTCTTTCGACGTCTGTCATCGTCAGTCGCCGTTTTTCGTTGGTCTGTGGCCCCAGCGTGGCCCCGAGTGCCGATTCAGGCGCGGTGCGTCAGTGATGGGCACATGACTGCCTGAGGCGCCGCGCCGGGCTCGAATCAACCCGCCACAGACTGGCGTCACAACTCCGACAATGGCGTGACAGCGAGGCGCGCAGATGTCTTGTCAGACAGTCCGGGCAAACTTGAGTGGTGACTACCTATGGCGCGGACTACCTGAATCGGCTTATCGACGCCGTCGATACTTTCCAGGACGTGTTTGAGGAATGGATGACTACCCAAGTCGAGTCCGATCACACGAACGCGCGAGGCCTCTTTCCAACGGCATGGAATCGGGACGACGCGGATGACGCGCGGGTTAAGACGCTCGAGCTGGCGGTCGCTGAAGCAGCAGGTCTGGCAGCGAGGGCGGTCGCGGTCACCGGTGCATACATCGGTATTCAGGGCCTGGGCAACATCGACCCGATCTCGAATTGGTCGATGATGCGGAACCCCAAAGCGTTTTTGAGTCCTCAGGACGTGAGATCTACAGCCGCCACGGTGAAGGGTCGATTGAGGGGTCTCCTTGCCGATGCCGATGGCCGAGATGACTTCTCGTTGCCTGCCTTTTCGCCAGCGCAGATGCATCCAATTATTTGGGGTGGTGCCGCGGCCCACTGGACGACTCACCAGTACCGAGTCGCGGTCCGCGAAGCCGCCGAGGGGCTGGCCGTCCACTGGAAGGGCGTACTCGGCCGCACGGATGTGGACGACACGACCTTTTGGCAACAGACACTTTCAGTCGGCGAGCCCCAGGTGGGCCGCCCGAGACTCGCGTGGCCTGGGGACGTTGAGGACAAGACGACGCGAAGCATGCGCGGCGGATTGGAACCGCTCGCAAGGTCACTCACGATGCTCGCGACCGGTCTCAACCTGACAGTCCGCAACGTAACCACCCACACCCGAGGTGAGTTGACTGAACAGGAAGCCATGGAGCGCCTCGCCGCATATAGCTTCTTGGCACGGCTGCTGGACATGTGCGAGGTGCGGTCCTTCGAAGCTGAGCCGGGATCGACACATCGGGACGAACTGCCCAACGTCGAGTCGGGGACGGCGATCGACTCATGAACGGCCCTCTACTCAGGGTGGTGCGAGTCGCGTGAACCTCAAGATCTCGATGACCGGCGACCCGGTATGGGCGCGCGTTATGCGTCCCCGCATCCCTTTGGTCTATCTGGACCTCAACCACATCATCGGCATCGCCAAGGTGCTTACCAGCCATCCCAAGGCGCTCCCCGACTACGGGGCCCTGTACGAAGCAGCACTCCGGGCGAAGAGCGACCGGCGAGCCATATTCCCGTTATCAGGGGCACACTTCTGGGAGGTCATCAAGATCTCCGACCCCAAACAGCGGATCGCGCTCGCAGAGGTACTCGAATCAGTTTCCGACTTTCAGTACCTCCTGGGCCGCGTTGAGATCGCCCAACTTGAAATTGAAGCCGGCATTGAAGCTGCCCTCGGTGAGTCCGACCTTGGCCACGATTTCCCACTGCTGCGGCCTACCTTCGGTCAGGCCTTCGGGTTAGTCGGCGGGTTGAAGATCCACAACGGCGACGGTTCTGACGGCACCGATGCCATGCGCACGAAGGTCGGTGCTGCCGAGTTCGACGTTCTGATGGCCAGGATGAATGGCGAGTTGGAACGCAGCATGCTGCGTGGCCCGTCCGACGATGAAGCCGCACTCCTACGCAGCGACGACAGCTACCGGCCAGAGGAGGTGCTCAAGGGTCACCAGAGCAGGCTCGCCTGGGAACTCCAGCTTTCAGACGTCCTCGTCAAGTACCCGACCTGGAGAAGGAACGGACGCCTGCGTGATGTCGTAGGAGCGCGGGAGTTTGTGCACGAATGGCTCGACCTGCTCAATCGCATTCAGGAGGAACGCCATCAGGATGGTCGCACTCGATTCGACCCGACCGACGAAGAGATGCAGGATCTGCTCGGAAACATGCCCCACAGTCGAGTGGCCGTCGCCCTAAAGACCAGGTTTCACCGCAACCCAGCGCACCGGTGGACGATCAACACGATCACTGACATCGATGCGGCGTCGGTCGCCTACGCGTATTGCGATGCGATTCTCACCGACAACGAAGTCCGGGCCGCACTGGCAGAGGCCAAAGAGGTCCGCAACCTCACTACCTTTCTCCCGCGCGGCGCTCTGGAATTGGCGAGCTGGCTCGACCAACTCCCTCAGGTCGTTGTGCCCGATCTACTCGTCCGACACCCACCCCCGGCCCGGTCGGCCCCGACTACCTGAGTCAGTGGGTTTTGGCGTCGCGAACCGGCTGAGTTCCGGCGATAGTAACTGCATCACCTCAAGGTGCCGAGACTAGCCCGGAGTGCTTTGATCCCCTCCGTCAGACGCCGGGGTACTTGGTGTCCCACCAAGGGTCGAGCGGTTCCTCCGCGCCGTCGCCTTTCCATCCGGAGCCGGCTTGGTTCTGCGTGACTTGAAGTGCGAGGTCGCGCGCGAGGCGGTCCATAACCCAGCCGAGTTCGAGTCGCTCAACGAGTTGCGCGGGCAAAGCTTCGACGCCATGGAGCGCACCCAGGAAGCTGCCCGCAGCCGCTGCCACGGAGTCTCCGTCCGGTGCCCATCCTGCGAACTCGAGCGCGTCGGCTACTGCATCCGGCTCCGGAAATGAATGCACGACGTAGATAGCGCCAGCGAGGGCCGAAAGCCCAGACTTGTCGGGCGCCAGCCGCTCCAGTACTTCAGGTACGCACGGCTCACTTCGGCCAAACTGATCGGCGGCCACAACCGCAGCGGGAACCCGCTCATCGTGAGCGCCAAGGCTCTCGCGGATCGCTTCAGCCGCAGGTCCATCACTGAGGATCA
>JBDSQP010000509.1:0-2453 GCA_039929755.1 Aeromicrobium sp.
ATCAAGCGTCGATCCTGTTGGGACGGGGACCTCTTCGAAGACGAGATCGGCCATCAGCGCACGCACAGACATACCGTCGAGCGACTCGTGACCACCGATGGCTCTTCGTAGGCTTGATGACTTGTAGAGCCCCAACAACGTCTGACGCTTACCCGAATCATCGGAGGCGACAAGCGCATCAGCTGCGAACCCGCCGACTGCCCTCGCGAGCAGTGCGTCAAAGGCGCGTTCGACCCCCGGCAAATCGCAGGCAATGACCGCTACCAGCGGAGAAGCGCTGTCCCCAAGGGCGCTCATGCCGGCACCGATCGCGGCCGCGGGACCACCGAACGGCGGATCCTCCCGCACGACAACAACATCCGCGGGAGCCTCGCTCGTGTCGCCGACGATGATGATCCGCTTCGCATCGGCGACCGCTGCGCAGGCCTTCGACAACAGGCTCTCCCCGTCAACGACGAAGGCCGCCTTGTCTGCCCCGTCGAGCCTGGTGGACCTGCCGCCGGCAAGAACGATCGCGTCGAACATCAGCCGTCGACGTCGTGCAGGTGGTGAACCAGATCGTGAAGGAAATATTGCGCGAGGGTTCGGCTGGTGAAAACCGAACCGTTGCTTCGGGTCCCCGGTCGTTCCCAGGCATCGTCCGGTACGGCGTCAAAGGCATCGGCTGCGGCACTGAAGGAGACAGCGAGCTGCTCGGAAATCGGCGCCGCCAACTGCGAGGTGTAGTCGCTGTCGATCGCAGTCTGGTCTTGATCCCAGTTGGCAAATTGCGGATTGTCTTGCGTCAACATCAGCGTTAGCCGCTCTACGAACAGATCGCATACGTCACGACAATGGCAGGCGTACTCGGTGGCCGACCAGATCGCCGCGTTGGGACGGACGCCCGCATCGGGCTTGGCGAGCACTGCTTGCCAGCGTGGAAGATCGTCGCGCAGGCGTTGACCAACCTGTTCGGCGGGGAACTCCCCGGCATGGAATCCGCACTCTGCGCACGGCTCCTTGAGGACCCAGGTCCAGTCTTTGGTGTCGGGAGTAATCGGCATTGCCCCAGATTAGTAGTCTTCACCGGTGGACACACCCGACTATCGCTCAGAACCCGTGTCGTTTGCGCGACGCGGCGGTCGGCTGACCGATCGGCAACAGCGGGCCTGGGATGCCCTCTCCGACTCCCACATCCTCGACATCCCCCGCCGCGACACGAGTACGTCGGTCGACCCCAACTACCGCTTCGACCCGGCTGCCACGTTCGGCCGGACGGCACCACTCATCGTGGAGATCGGCAGCGGTCGGGGCGAAGCTGTGGTTGAAGCGGCCGCCGCATACCCAGACACAGATTTCCTGGCTCTCGAGGTCTACATACCGGGCATCGCCCAGACCCTCGTCTGGATGCAAAATCGGCGCGTCGACAACGTACGAATCGCGTTGCTCAATGCGGCAGAGGCGCTGGAGACGACTCTCGAGCCCGGGTCGGTCGACGAGTTGTGGGTGTTCTTCCCGGACCCTTGGCCCAAGTTGCGTCACCACAAGCGCCGGCTGGTCACCCCGGACTTCGCCGCGAAGGCGGCTCGCGTACTCAAGCCCGGGGGCGTATGGCGTCTCGCGACCGATTGGCAAAACTACGCGGACGGCATGCGCAAGGTTCTCCAGGATTCACCGGACTTCGAGTTCGACGGCACTTGGGCACCCAGATTCGAAGGACGGCTCTTCACCCGATTCGAGAACAAGGGGCTTGCGGTCGATCGCGAGATCCGGGACCTGAAGGCCATACGGATCTAAGGATTGCCGAGCGGACCTGTGGCAGTTCCGTCAGGCACCCGATCGACTTTGACCAGCTCCTCGCGATCGGATCCTCCCGAGATGTCCAGGGTCAGGATCGGACCCACACCGGGCGCATAGAACTTGTATTCCAGGGCGTTCGGTTCAATCGCCGTCGTGTCACGAGTGAGAAGCACCGAACCGAAGTGCCCGTACTTCACGTCGACCATCTCGTGACCACTGAGCACCTGGCCGTTGTCCTCGGCGTGCCCCCTGTAGTACTCCTGCCGGTACACGGGACCCCTCTTCGCATCAGCCGGCAGCGCGACTCCGGCCTGGGCCCCGTCCACACCGGCTTCCCATGAACCTTCCCGTGACTCAACCTTCCCGTCCTTGTAGGTCGCAGTGTCTTCGCCGAGATACCAGATGACACCCGCCTTGTCCTGGGCGAACCAGTCGATCGTGTCCTCGGTGATCTGCCCGTCCTCGTAGACGGTGTCGCGCACCACGCGCGCCGTCACCCCGTTGGCGACCTTCTTGGTCTGGTTCGTCACGGTCACGGTGATCTTCGAAACCGATCCCTCGCCGTCGACCCCGCGAAACGTCGCCTGGGTTCCCGGCACCATCGGCCAGTATGTGTTGTCGATCTTGGTACTGAAATCAGCCGGATCGAGCGTCACCTTTTCATCGCCTTCGGG
>JBDSQP010000510.1:0-3749 GCA_039929755.1 Aeromicrobium sp.
CGCGCGCTGCCTGCTGCATGTTGTGCGTGACGATGACGATCGTGTAACTCTCTTTGAGCTCCTGGATCAGGTCCTCGATGATGCTCGTCGAGATCGGGTCGAGTGCCGAGCAGGGCTCATCCATGAGCAGTACTTCGGGCTCAACGGAGATTGCGCGGGCGATGCAGAGACGCTGTTGCTGGCCGCCGGACAAACTCGAACCGGGACGCCCGAGGCGATCCTTGACCTCAGCCCATAGGCCGGCGCTGCGAAGCGACCGCTCGACGATCTCGTCGGAGTCGGCCTTCTTCATACGCTTGCTGTTGAGCTTTTGTCCCGCGAGTACGTTGTCATAGATCGACATCGTGGGGAACGGGTTGGGGCGCTGGAACACCATGCCGATGGTGCGGCGGACGTTGACCGGATCCATGTCGCGGCCGTAGAGGTCCTGACCGTCGATGAGGACCTTGCCCTCAACACGGGCGCCGGGGATGACTTCGTGCATGCGGTTGAGCGAACGCAGGAACGTCGACTTGCCACATCCTGACGGGCCGATGAACGCGGTCACGGAGCGAGCTGCGATCGGAATGGTCACACCTTCGACGGCGAGGAAATCGCCGTAATAGATGTTGAGATCTGAGACATCAATGCTTTTAGCCATGATTTGTCCTTCGTGAGCGGATTACCGCTCGCCCTTAGGTGAAAAGTAGTAGGAGACGAGTCGAGCCACAAGGTTCAGCAGCATCACGATGAGTAGGAGCACCAGCGCGGCACCCCAGGCGCGGTCGATGCTGGGGCCGGGTGGGACACCCGGATCGCTCACCGCGTTGTACGCAAACACAGGCAGCGTTGCCATGCGTTCCTTGAAGAGATCAAAGTTGACCGAGTCGGTCGTGCCGGCGATTACAAGCAGCGGAGCAGTCTCACCGATGACGCGGGCGATCGCGAGTGTGATGCCCGTGACGATTCCGGCGATGGCCGTCGGGAGAACAACCTTGATCACGGTGCGCCACTTCGGGACGCCGAGCGCGTATGCGGCCTCGCGCAACTCGTTCGGGACGAGTTTGAGCATTTCTTCGCAGGACCGGACGACCACTGGGATCATCAGGACCGACAGAGCCACCGAACCGCCGAAGCCCATTCGGACACCTTCACCGAAGAACACGACGAACAAGGCGTAGGCGAACAACCCGGCGACGATCGAAGGGATGCCGGTCATGACATCCACCAGGAACGTGATGCTTCGAGCCAGCTTGCCGTCGTTCCCGTATTCGACCAGATAGATCGAGGTGAACAGGCCGATGGGTACGGAAATGATCGTCGCCGCAAGCGTGATGAGCAGTGTGCCGACGATCGCGTGGTAGATGCCACCACCGGGTCCCACGACGTTGCGCATCGAGTTGTTGAAGAATGTCGGCGAAAGGACGGGCGCGCCCTTGCTGACAACCGTCGCCATGATGCTGAACAGCGGGAACAGGGCGATGCCGAAGGCGCTCGTGACCAACACTGTGACGAGCCGGTCGGTGGCCTTGCGGCTGCCCTCGACGACGCGGGACCACACCGGCAAACCGACCAGGACGATAACCCAACCCAGAAGGATGGATTTGAAGGTTCCTGCCCCGGAGAGATGTGCGAGACCTCCCGCGAGAAGGGCCACGCCGAATACCGCGCGTCCGGCCCATGAGGGCAACTGGGCGCCGCGCATCGACGAGGCGATGTCGGGATTGGGTTTGGGTGCAAGGGTCGTGGTCATTAGTTGGCCCCCGAGAACTCTTTGCGGCGGTTGACGACGGCGCGTGCCGCAAAGTTGACCGCGAACGTGATGACGAAGAGGACAAGGCCGCTGGCGATCAGGGCGTTGACGCTGAGGCCGCTGGATTCCTTGAAGCCGAGCGCGATATTGGCCGCGATCGTGCTGGGGTTCGTGTTGCTGATCAGGTTGAAGGACACGACGCCCGATGCCGAGAGCACCATGGCGACAGCCATCGTCTCGCCGAGGGCGCGGCCGAGACCGAGCATGGCGGCGGAGACGATTCCCGATCGGGCGTAGGGGAACACGGCCATACGGACCATTTCCCACTTCGTTGCACCGAGGGCGAGCGCTGCCTCTTCGTGGAGGCGGGGAGTCTGCAAGAAGATCTCGCGCGTGATCGCGGTCATGATCGGCAGGATCATCACGGCCAGGACGATGCAGGCGGTGAGGATGGTGCGGCCGGTAACCGAAGCAGGACCGGCGAAGAAGGGGAGGAAACTGAGGTGCTTGTCAGCCCACTCATAGAACGGCACCATCTGGCCTGACAGGAATTGGATTCCCCAGAGGCCGTATACGACGCTAGGCACCGCCGCCAGTAGGTCGATCAGATATCCGAGCGCGTGGCCCAGACGTCGCGGGGCGTAGTGCGATATGAAGAGCGCCACCCCAATCGCGACAGGCAACGCCATGGCCAAGGCGACGGTGCCGGCCAGGAGTGTGCCGAAGACCAGTGGCCAGACATACGGAATGAAGTGCTGGTGGCTCTTGACCTCAGAAGGATCGGCGAGGATGCCGGGAAGTCCTTCGACGGTGAGGAAGATCGCGACGCCAGCAAGGACGACGAGTATGAAAATGCCGGCGCTCGTGGAGAGCCCGGCGAAAACCCGGTCACCGCGTCGACGAACGGGGCGTTCGCGTCGTGTGGTGGGGGTAGTGGTCACGGCATTTGCCTTTCGACTGTTGGTCGGACGGTGGCGGGGAGGCCGCCCGCTCGGCCCTGAGACTGACTCAGGGATTCACGGGCGGCCACCATGCCATTGCGCTCTGCCTAGGAGGCGGAGATCTTCGCGATCGCGGTAGCAACCTTCGCGGTCAGGTCCGACGAGAGCGGGGCGGCTCCGGCGTCCTTGGCGGCGAGGGCCTGTCCGTCAGCGCTGGCCACGTACGTGAGCCATGCCTTGACGAGTGCGGCCTGATCCTTGTCAGCGATCTTCTCGCAAGCGATCTGGTACGAGACGAGGATGATCGGGTAGACACCGTCAGTCGTGATCTTGCGATCAACGTCGATCGCGATGTCGCTGTCTCCACGTCCGGTGACAACCTTCGAGGCGTCGAGGACAGCGGATGCAGCTTCGGGTGTGTAGCCGACGAACTTGTCGCCGACCTTGACCTTGGCGACACCGAGAGTGCCGGCCTGGCTGGCGTCGGCGTAACCGATGGTGCCCTTGCCGTTGGTCACGGCCGAGACGACACCGGAGGTACCTTCGGCGCCTTCACCACTCTTGATGGGCCATGCCTTGGTCTTACCGCCCTTCCAGGATCCGTCGCCGGCCTGGTCGAGGTAGTCGGTGAAGTTTTCAGTCGTACCCGAGTCGTCTGAGCGGTGTACCGGCGAGATCGTGGTCGACGGAAGCGTTGCGTCCGGGTTGTCAGCCTTGATGGCCGCGTCGTCCCACTTGGTGATCGTGCCCTGGAAGATGGCGCCGATGGTCTTGGCGTCCAGGTTCAGGTCCTTCACACCATCGAGGTTGAAGATGACGGCGATCGGGCTCACGTAGACGGGAACTTCGACGACGTCGCTCTTGCACTGTGTCTTTGCCTTGGCAAGCTCGGCGTCATCGAGGTAGGCATCCGAACCGGCGATAGCGAGGCCACCGGCGAGGAACTGCTCGCGGCCGCCGCCGGAACCAACCGGGTCGTAGTTGATCGTGGTCTGGGGGTTCGCGGTCTGGAAGGTCTTCTTCCAGGATGCGACAGCTGCCTGCTGGGCTGTGGAGCCGCCGGCGTTGAGGGTACC
>JBDSQP010000511.1:0-1599 GCA_039929755.1 Aeromicrobium sp.
CGTCACGGGCCCAAGGATTATCGAGTCCAGTGCGATGGTGACATCGTCGCCGATGACCGGCCAACCGGTAAGGCTTGCCGGCCCGTGCGGTCCCGTGTCTCCGCCGATGCTCACGCCATGACTGATCCGAACGTTCTTGCCGATGACGACGCCTTCGCCGATGAGGACTTTTTGGCTGTGGAGGATGCAGAGCCCGGGGCCGATTACGGCGCCCGGATGAATCTCGGTGCCGCCCCACACGATCGTGAAGCCGCGCAGGATGAACGACAGTGGCCGGGTAATGGGGTTCTTGTAGAAGAACGCACTGATCCTATAGATCACGACTACCTGGACGGCTGGGGCAAACGCCAACTTGCCAAAAACACGAGCCCAGTAGTTTGCGCCTGACCTGCGCGAGGAGTCCACGTGGGATTCCAGGTCAGCCATCAGCGTCCGCAGCACCGAACCTCCTTGAAGACGCCCACCTCAACGTGAGCGAAGCGAGCATAGCACCAGGGATTCGGCTCTCTGCCGCAGTATTCGGTGCCTTGGCGAGCGCAATCCGGGCCGGCGCGGTTCTGCTTCGATACCGGTGCGAATCCTTCTTCAGCCAGCCGTCATAATTCTTCAGAAACCAGCCACTAGACTCCGTCTGGTGCGCGGAAGTTTGCGCAAGGGCGAAGCGGAACGTTCGCTCACGGACATTCAGGGAAGGTCAACTCGTGATCAAGATGGTCAAGCGGGAACTCGTTGTCTTGGACGTACGCGGATGAGCGAAATGTTGGTCCTCAATCTCGGATGTGGATACCAAACCAGTGCGATGTGCACGAACATCGACTGGTCGATCCCGGTACGCCTGCGCGGCTCCCGGATCGGTCGACGCATCGCCCCGCTGATCCTGCAAGGCGAGCGACGCGCGGCTTATGACTCAATGGACGGCACCGCAATGCGCCACGACCTTCGCAAGGGAATTCCCTTTGGCGACGGAACGGTCGATGCGGTCTACCACTCCCACATGCTTGAGCACATCGATCGCGCCGCAGTACCGGGCTTCCTCGCCGAGGTCCGTCGAGTCCTGCGGCCCGGTGGCACGCATCGCATCGTCGTCCCGGATCTTGAGGCGCAAGCCCGGACCTATCTCGAGACTCTGAATGCCAGCCTCGAGGGAAGTCAACCTGCGGAGGCCCATGAGGCTTCAGTCCACGAACTCATCGAGCAGTTGGTTCGGCGTGAGGCATATGGCACATCGACTCGGACCAAGGGCAGACGTCGTCTCGAGAACGCGATCCTGGGCGACGCGCGCAAGCGCGGGGAGACCCATCAGTGGATGTGGGATCGCGTCAGCCTTCCCCACGAACTTGAGTCCGCCGGGTTCTCCGATCCAAAGGTCGCCTCGTATGCCGAGAGCCGCATTCCCAACTGGCCGGCGTTCCTTCTCGACCAGGACCAAGCCGGTAACGAGTATCGGCCGGGTTCGCTCTACGTCGAAGCGACTGCCTGACGTCCTGCCGCTTCGCGGGACACCTTGACCAGAAGCCACCACCAGGTCGCGATCTGGAACGGTGCCGAGAGCGCCAGCACCAGGAACACGCCGTAGGCGCCGTCGATCAATCCGCCGAC
>JBDSQP010000512.1:0-2523 GCA_039929755.1 Aeromicrobium sp.
TCCCGCACCTGATCACCCCCATCATCACGAGCCCCAAGAAGGCGGCCGAAGCACTGCAATGGGTAGTCCGCGAAATGGATCTTCGCTATGACGACCTGGCCAACTTCGGTTTCCGGCACATCGACGACTTCAACAAGGCCGTCAAGACCGGCAAACTCCAAGTACCTCCGGGCAGCGAACGCGTGCTCACCCCGTACCCGTACCTCCTTGTCATCGTCGACGAGCTCGCCGACCTCATGATGGTTGCCCCTCGCGACGTCGAGGACTCCATTGTCAGGATCACGCAGCTCGCACGTGCCGCGGGCATCCACCTGGTCCTGGCCACCCAGCGACCTTCGGTTGATGTCGTCACCGGCCTGATCAAGGCCAACGTGCCCAGCCGCTTGGCGTTCGCGACATCTTCGGTCACCGACAGCCGCGTGATCCTTGACCAGCCGGGAGCCGAAAAGCTCGTCGGACAGGGCGATGGACTTTTCCTGCCCATGGGTGCCAACAAGTCGATGCGTATGCAGGGCGCCTGGGTCACCGAGGCCGAGATCCACGACATCGTCACGCATTGCAAGACCCAACTGCAGCCGACTTATCGTTCCGATGTCACGGCACCGAAGAAGTCGTCGCGCGCGCTCGATGACGACATCGGCGACGACATGGATCTGGTGCTTCAGGCGATCGAGTTGTGTGTCACCACTCAGTTCGGCTCGACGTCGATGCTTCAACGCAAGTTGCGAGTGGGCTTCGCCAAGGCGGGCCGGCTCATGGACATACTCGAGAGTCGTGGAATCGTCGGCCCGAGCGAAGGCTCCAAGGCTCGCGATGTGCTCATCAAGGCAGACGACCTCGAAGACGTGCTCGCAAGCATTCAGGTCGAGTGACATGTCCGAACCATTCGAGATCCGCCGTCGCGCGTCGATCTATTTCGGTGTCGGTCTCGTCGCCGGCGCACTTGCTGTCATGTTCGGCCTGCGGGCGTATGCCGACAAGGAGCCGATGCTCTGGATCCTTGTCGCCGTGCTCGCGCTTGTCGCTTACTTACATCTGATTGCCGCCGTGGACGCCCGGACTCCGCTGTTCGTGGCCGATGACCAGGGTGTCCGGCTGCGCAGCGGGCATGAGTGGGTCGGATTCCGCTGGCCCGAGATGGGCGACATCCGCATCGAAAGGCGTGAAGGCATCCGCCACGATCCTCGCGTCAAGGTTCTCAGTGGCGACGGCAGCCGAATCTATACGGCGCCCCTGGGCTTTGCGACGAACTCTTCACCGGCTCAAGCCGAGGTGCAGTTGGCGCGCCGCCGTTCGGCTGCCGCATACTGAATCGACCGACGTCTGACGCGTTTGCGCTGCGGACTGCCGAGCGAAAGGGCGCCATGAACACGGCACACAAGCCGAGTAACTACAACATTGCGAATGCGCTGACCCTGCTGCGTATCGCCGGCGTTCCCGTGTTCGGGTGGTTGTTACTTGTCCACGACGGTGACGACATCAGTTTCCGGGTCTGGGCCTGGGTGGCATTCGGTCTCCTCATGATCACCGACAAGATCGACGGGGACCTCGCTCGCAGGCACAATCTCGTCACCAATTTCGGCAAGGTCGCCGACCCGATCGCCGACAAGGCAATGACGGGTATGGCGTTCGTCGGCCTCGCAATCATCTTCGACAATTGGCTGTTCTGGACCGTGACGATCGTCGTACTCGTTCGCGAGTGGGGCATCACCCTCATGCGGTTCGTCGTCATGAAGTACGGCGTCATGCCGGCAAGTCGCGGCGGCAAGATCAAAACCACGCTTCAGGCCGGCGCACTCGGCGGCTACATCCTTCCTCTTGAGCTCTGGGACAACTGGTTCGCCGACGCCTTGCGAATCGCCACACACATCGCCATGGCGGCAGCAGTGATCGTCACGGTTGTCACAGCCTTCGACTACGTGCGCCAGGCGATCGTCATGCGCCGTGAACAGAAGGCCCTGAACCAGGCGTGACCGAGCTTGTCAGCGGAATCGCGCACGAGGTGATTGCATTTCTTCGCGAGTCCGGCGCCAGCGTCTCCACCGCAGAATCCCTGACCGGGGGCCTGGTGTGCGCCGAACTGATCGGCGTTCCCGGTGCGTCCGACGTCGTCCGCGGTGGCATCGTCGCCTACACCGTCGAGGCCAAGCGCGATCTTCTTGGCGTGCCGGCAGATCTGATCAATAGCTACGGCACGGTTGACGCCCATGTTGCGGCCAGTATGGCCAATGCCGCACGTCGCCGGTTTGGCTCCACCTACGGCCTCGCAACGACCGGAGTCGCCGGCCCAGACCCCAGCGAGGGCAAGCCCGCAGGCACCGTACACATCGCCATCGCCGGGCCCGAGGGCACGACGTCATACCTGCTCGGGCTCGATGGCGACCGCAACACGATACGAATCCGGACGGTGGCCGAAATCTTGTCACGGTTTGTCGATAGGGTGAGGGAAGAATCTCGTTCTTGACGGGGTTATAGAGTGGTAGCCAAGAGATGTTTGGAGGTGCCCATGACCGTGATGCGACA